>NZ_JBFUHV010000118.1:0-28393 GCF_056402215.1 Rhodococcus sp. P4_B6
GCCGGACCCCGCCTCTCTGCGTATTGCCCGACCCTGGAGTGCGAATTGTCGCCACCAGCGGAAACACGGCAACGGCCCGGTCGGCAGTGGTCACACTGCCAACCGGGCCGACACCTCTGGCCTGTGCGCCTCGAATCAGCGGGCTTTCCAGACCGGTTCGCGCTTCTCCGCGAACGCGCGCGGGCCCTCCTTCGCGTCCTCACTGGTTGCGAGCTGGTTCCACTCGGCGTCCGACAGCGCCCACCGCGCGGTCTCCTCGACCTGCACGCCATCGATCACGCTGTAGGCGATGCGCTTGCTGGCCTGGACGGACAGCGGCGCGTTGACGGCAATCCGCTGCGCGAGATCGACCGCGGCCTCCACGACCTTGCCGGCCGACACGACCTGGTTGATCAGGCCGACCTCGAGGGCCCGCGCAGCGGTGATCGGATCGCCCGTGAAGATCATCTCCATCGCCAGACGCTGCGGAATCTGCACCGGAAGCCGGAAGACTCCACCCGCGCCCGCGAGGAGACCACGCTTGACCTCGGGAAGACCGAATGTCGCGTTCTCCGATGCGACGACAAGGTCCGCAGCCAAGGCCAACTCGGTACCACCACCGAGCGCGGTGCCGTTGACCGCGGCGATCGTCGGCTTGTCGGTGTACTTCTTCGCGAAGCCGGCAAAGCCCCACTCACGATGGCCCGGCGCATACACCGATTCGCCACGCGACAGAGCCTTGAGATCGGCACCCGCACAGAAGGACTTGTCGCCCGCGCCGGTGACAACGATTGCACGAACCTCGGCATCCGCGGCAGCCTCGTCCAAGGCGCCACCGACTCCGGCACTGACGGCCGAGTTCACGGCATTGCGCGCATCCGGCCGGTTGATCGTGATCACCATGACGTTGTCCACGCGCTCGACGAGCACCACGGATTCGTTGGATTCAGTCACCATATCTCCTTGTTCGATAGCAGGTTTCAGTTGGCGTCGAGCAGTTCCAGGATGGTGGCGTTCGCCTGCCCGCCGCCCTCACACATCGTCTGGAGGCCGTAGCGCAGGTTGTTGACGCGCATGTGGTGAATCATGTCGGTGAGGATTCGACCACCCGATCCGCCGAGCGGATGCCCGAGAGCGATCGCTCCACCGTTCGGGTTGACCTTCGCCGGGTCCGCACCGATGTCCTTCAGCCACGCGAGCGGGACGCTCGCGAACGCCTCGTTGACCTCGAACACACCGATGTCGCCGAGCGCAAGACCGGACTTGGCGAGAACCTTCTCGGTCGCCGGGATGGGAGCGGTCAGCATGATGACCGGGTCGTCACCGACGACGGCAACGGTGTGAATCCTCGCGATCGGAGTCAGCCCGTACCGCGCTGCTGCCTCCTCGCTCATGATCAGCAACGCCGACGCGCCGTCAGAGATCTGAGAAGCGTTACCCGCGTGTATGACACCGTCTTCCTTGAACACGGCCTTGAGCTTGGCGAGCGACTCCTCGGTCGTACCGCGACGAATGCCTTCGTCCCGGGAGATCACAGTGCCGTCCGGAGTGGTGACGGGAACGATCTGGGCGTCGAACAACCCCGCGTCCTGCGCGGCGGCGGCGCGCCCGTGCGACTGGACCGCGAACTTGTCGAGGTCCGAACGGGTCAGTCCCCACTTCTCCGCAATCGCCTCGGCACCGACACCCTGGTTGGGCTTGATTCCGTTGTACCGCTCCATGAATGCGGGACTGTACGGCGATCCGTCGAAGGTACCGGCCGAACCCATCGGAACGCGGGACATGGACTCGACGCCGCCGGCGACGACGACATCGTAGTGTCCGGCCGCCACACTCGCGACGGCGAAATTGAGTGCCTGCTGCGACGAACCACACTGCCGGTCGACAGTCACACCTGGAACTGTCTCCGGCCAACCCGCCGCGAGCACCGCGTTGCGGGCGATGTCGTTGGCCTGGTCGCCGACCTGCTGCACACACCCCCAGATTACATCCTCCACAACGGAGGGATCGATCCCGACGCGCTCGACCAGTGCGTTGAGAACGACGGCGGACAGGTCGGCCGGGTGAACGGTGGACAAGCCGCCGTTGCGCTTGCCGACGGGGGTACGAACTGCTTCCACGATGACTGCGGTCATGCTGTGCTCCTTGATGTCCCTGGCATCGGCTCGGGACGAGTGAGTGTTTTCGGTGGTGCGGCGTAGCTGATCGCCCGCCGGGATGGTCAGACCCGTGCGGCTTCGATCTCCGCGACCATGTCGAGCAGGCGGCGGCGGTCGATCTTGAGCGACACCCCGCGTGGAAGTTCGTCGACCGCGTGGATGGCGACCGGGACCTCGTAGCCGGTCAACTTGCCACGGGCGAAGGTCTTGAGATCGTCCTCGGACACTTCCTGCGCCCCTTCGGCGAACTCGACCACGGCAATCGGAACCTGTCCGAGACGGTCGTCGGCCCGGCCGAACACACACGCGTCGAGAACGGACGAGTGCGCTCGCAACACATCCGAGACAACCTCCGGGTGAACCTTGAAGCCGCCCCGAATGATCGCGTCGTCCGCCCGGCCGTCGATGTAGAGGAATCCGTCCTCGTCCAGGTGCGCGAGGTCGCTCGTTCGCATCCAGCCATCGGCACCGGCACCGGTCTGGCCGGCCCGCACCTCCAATCGACCCGTCTGGCCGACCGGCAGAACTTCGCCGTTGTCGTCGACGGTCTGCAGGTCGACTCCCGGGAACGGGCGTCCGACGCTTCCGCGCTTCCGCGTCCACCATTCGATGTGCAGCGGCTTGGTCCAGCCGGCAACGGCGCCGGAGAACTCGGTGGCGCCGTACACGATCAGCACGGGAATCCCGTACTTTCCGATGAACTCGTCCGCCAGGTCCGGGCTGACGAACGCGGTGCCCGCGGTGACGGCACGCAAACTCGCCAGCTCCTCGGCCGGGGGGTCCGCACTGAGTAACGAGCGCATCGCCGCCGGGGGCAGACTGGCGATCCTCGGTTTGTGCTCGGACACGGCACCCACCCAGCCCTCCACCGTGAAACGTGGCAGCAGCACGAAGGGGCGTGCCTCCGTGAGCGCCTGCAGCACGGCCCAGAGGCCGCCGATGTGCACGATCGCCAGGGTCACCAGGGACACCCGCCCGGTGAGCGGTTCCCGATCCGGACCAGCCGCTCCGGTGTGACTGTGCACCGCGGACATCGCTGCGTCGAGTTGGCGCCACGTCAGTGGCACCCGCTTCGGTGGGCCGGTCGTGCCGGAGGTGAACATTTCCACGGCGACCGGGTTCTGCTCCTTCCGAGGAGCCTCGATGGTCACGTCCCGGCCCCCGCAACGCTGCTCGACCACCGATCCGTCGACCGCGAAGCCGACGATTCCCGATTTCCCTGCTGCCGAAAAGAATTCCGATTCCGACCACAGTGCCGCGGGCGCCAGAACCACCTGCGGCATCGAGTTGACCAAATCCGTCGTCACCCGAGAGGTGGGCTGCATCGGGTTGAGCGTGACAATCGTGCGCCCCTTCCCGAGGATTGCGACCAGCGCCGCGATCGACTCCACGCGGTTGCCGAGCACCACCCCGATACGCGACCCCTCACCGCAACCGACGCTGCCCAACGCTTCGTCGATGCGCTCGACGAGGACTCGCACCTCACCCCAGGTGAACCATCGACCCTCGTGTTGGATCATGTTCGCGGTATCCGGCGCCGACCACAGGGCACCCAATCCGTCTCTGATTCCCGCCACTGATCGCCTCCAGTTCCGCCGACGAGGAAGACCTGAGCTCCCCCGGCCCGCCCTTCATGGCGCCGCCCCGGCAATTCCGATCGCGCCGAATGGACGCGTACACCTCAAGATAGATCACATAGTTAACTAGGTCAATCTATAGCTTGTCTGACGAACGCAGAAATGGGGGACCCGTGTTCACGGGTCCCCCATGGCGATCGGGTGCAGCGAATACCTCAGCGTGGCATGCGAAGTCCGCGTTCGGCGATGATGTTCCGCATGATCTCGGAACTGCCCCCGGCGATGGTGTAGGCGCGGGCGTACAGGAACTCGTCCTGCCAACGCCCGTGATCGACGGCTCCGGCGTCGCTCTCCACGAGAATGCCTGCCTCACCGCAGAGTTCGATCCCCAGACGCGCGATTTCGACTCCCAGCTCACTGAAGAGCAGCTTCGCCATCGGACCGTCGGATACCCGCTCCGACTTTCGGGACCAGCGACTGATGTTTGCGTACACCAAAGCGGAAAGCGCCTCAACCGAGGCGGACAGGCCGCCGAGCCGTTCCTGGATTGCGCCGTCCTCGATTGCCGGCCGCCCGTTGATCGTCACCTTCGCGGCGAGGTCGACGAGGGCAGCGACGTTCTGACGTAGACGGACCGCATTGGTCGCAACCCCACTCCGCTCGTGCCCGAGGCTGGAGTTCGCGATCGACCAGCCTTGATTCAGCTCGCCGATCAGGGCATCCGAAGGGAGTTCGACGTTGTCCAGAAAGACCTCGTTGAAGTCCGACGTCCCCGTCATCTCCCGCAGCGGACGCACGTCCACACCGGGCAATCGCATGTCGACGATGAAGGCGCTGATGCCGCGATGCTTGGGTGCGTCCGGATCCGTCCGTGCAAGCAGATAGCCGAAGTCGGACCATTGCCCGTTCGTGGTCCAGACCTTTTGTCCGCTGACGCGGAATCCGCCGTCCGGGGTCCGTGTCGCCTTCGTTCGCAGCGACGCCAGGTCGCTGCCCGAACTCGGCTCGCTGAAGAGCTGACAGAAGATCAACTCTCCTGAGCGGATGCCCGGCAGATACCTCGCCTGCTGCTCCTCGGTTCCGAAGTCGATCAGCGCATTCGCAACGAGGTTGGCCGCGCCCTGCACGGCGGCGGGCGTTCGTGCGCGCGCGAGTTCCTCGCCGACGACGACGTCCCGCTCAGCGGAGTGTGCGCCGCCCCGGCCGCCGAACCGCTCCGGCCAGGACCCGCCCACGTATCCGGCGGCGAAGAGTTTGCCTGTCCACTCCTTCAGGAGCGCGAGCTCCTCGGGGTTCTCGGCACTCCGCACTCCCGCCTTGGGCGGGATATCGGGAGCATTCGCGGCCACGAACGCCCTGACCTCACTGCGAAACTCTTCGAGTTCGGCGGTCATCCCGTAGTCCATCTCAGATCCCCTTACCCCTCGCACCGCGGCGGATCGACGAGGTAGCGCACGTGGTCATCGGACCTCGTACTTCCGGGTGGGAACCTCGGATCGAACGATTTGTGCCTTGCCGACCGGATTGCCCAGCGACGTGTAGGACATCCCCGTCGCCAGCGCCTGCGAGCGCGTCGAATCCTTCGACTCCCAGATTGCACGGACGCTACCCTGGATCGCGGCCGCAGGCTTGGACGCGATGCGTGCGGCAAGGTCCTGCGCCCGGTCCCACAGCCGATCCCGGGTCACGATCTCGCTGACCAGTCCGATCTCGTAGGCACGTTGGGCGGACATCCGTTCGTCGAGGCCGAGCAGGACCATCCGCAACACTTCTCCGATCGGAATGCGGTGCGCGAGCCCGATCGGCTCGAGGGCGGCAACCATTCCGTAGGAGACATGCGGGTCGAAGAACTGAGCGTCATCGCTCGCCACGATGATGTCCGCCTCGTTGATCCAGTACAGCGCACCGCCGGCCACCATCCCGTGTACGGCACAGACCAGGGGCTTCCAACAGCCGTTCTGCTTGGGCGACAGTTCCGCCCCGGGATCGCGGCGGCTGAACACGTTCTCCGAGACGTATGTACCCTCCTTGACGTCCATGCCGGTGCTGAAGGCGCGCTCGCCGCTGGCCCGCAGCACGATGACGTGCACGTCGTCGGTTTCGGCCGCGTAGTCCCACAGCGTCCGGAACTCACTCCGCATCTCGTTGGTGAACGAGTTCAACCGGTCCGGACGATTCAGTGTGATGGTCAGAACGTGGTCTTCAAGCTCTGCGATCACCGTGGTCAAGCTGCTCAGGTCCACAGTTCCTCCTGGAGAGTACGGGCACACCCATACCTACTATGTTATGGGCAATTCTTCGATCGATCGGACCGCGGATCGCCATCGCCGGATTGGCCGGCGCTGGAGCAGGTCTGCCTGGGACGGTTTGCACGCACGCCCCAGGCAGACCTGAGTTCGAGGGTCCGATCGATCGGCCGGTCACGCCCGATCGGAACGGCGCTTCTCCGCACGCAACTCGCCGTGCCGCTTGAGCATCTGCGCGGCGATCCGCTCCCACTCCGCGGGAGCCGTCGGAAGAATCGCGAGATCGGATGCGCGACTCGGCAACGACACCGTCGCGGTAGCCGGGCAGGTCACCTCGCCGCGCTGACTGGTACCGCGGAACTCGAGGTCGACCAGGTGCCGGTCACCCTCGGTTCGCTTGCCGACAACGTGACCGGTGAAGTAGTGAGTATCGCCGAGGTAGTTGAACTTTCGCATCTGGCTGGACATCGACTCGACCCAGCCGGCATCGCCGATCCAGTCGGTGAGGTAGTGCGTCAACCAGCAATCGCGCATCATGCCGTAGTCGTACGCGGCAGGAAGGCCGATCGAACGCGCGTACTCACTGTCCCAGTGGATCCGCTGCGCGACATCCGGAATGCCCTGCTCGTTGGGAATGTAGAACGGACCGATTCGCTTGCGGTTCTTGTGGGCCAGGCGCCCGGCGGACGGCGTGTACGGAGCGAATCCGTAACCGCCGGAATGGAACACCATCATGTCGGTCGCGGTCAAAGGCCCCTTGACCATGTCGCCGAGAGAATCGCCGACCTGGACGTCCTCCCAGTAGCGGGTCTCCGCTCCGCGCGGCTTCTCTGCCGCGTAGAGCTCGTCGATCGCCGCGATGTCCTCGGGTGTGTACGTCGCCGCCTCGATCGCGTCGTACTTCTTCCGCTTCTTCGACTCGTGTCGCTCGGTGTGAATCGTGAGCACACGTTGCGCCTGCACGACCTCGGCGCGCTGGTTGAACTGGACGTGGATGCGAGTGACGAGCAACGAGCGGCCCGCGAACTCGGACTCCTTCAGTTCGACCTTCTCGAAACCGTGGAAGGAGTAGATCGTGTCACCGTCGTACACCGGGCGGTACCAGTCGGTGGTGCTGCCGGAGACGAACACGTGGATGCCGCGGAAGGCCGGCCTGCGCTGTTCGCGCGGGACCGAGTCCGCAAGCAGCTCCTGCCGGAGAGCGATGTTGATCATCGGCGGGGCGATCTGACCACCCCAGCGAGTGTCGCGGCCGTACTCCTCGTCGACGAACAGCGGGTTGTCGTCACCGTAAGAGCGCGCGAAGTTGCGAATGACGTCCGGGGTGACCCGGCTGAACTGCTCGCGCTGGGTGACCGCGTGATAAATGCCGACGAGATCCCTGGCCCGCTGGATGTCGGTGTCGAGAAACTCGTAGATCTCGGCTTCGGCCTTCTCCGCCGTGGTCATGGATACCTCCGTGATCGATGGGCGCGAACAGCGTCAGCGCCAGTGAACCGGCCGCGGGGCCGGTGAGACCGATACCCCGCTACCACAGTAAGTCAACTTAGTTATATATGTAAAGCCTAGAGTTGGACGGATCAGGCCGTCGCAGCCCGTTCGACGAGGCGGTCGACGACATGGCGCCGCACGAGCTTGCCGGTCTCCGTGCGCGGCAGATCATCCCAGTAGGCGATTCGTTCGGGAGTCTTACTGCTACGCAGCGCGTTCCGAACGAAGGACCGCAACTCATCCCCGTCGACGCTCTCGCCGGGACGCAGCACGACCGCCGCCTCGATCCGCTGACCCCACTCCTCGTCGGGCAGTCCGACGACAGCAACGTCCAGCACCGCGGGGTGGCGGAGCATGACGTCCTCGATCTCCGCGGGCGCAATGTTCTCCGCACCACGAATGATCGTGTCGTCCACCCGCCCGCCGACGAAGAGGTAGCCCTCGTCATCGACGAAGCCCTTGTCACGTGTGTCGAAGAAGCCGCGCTCGTCGACCAGGCGCCCGACACCGGCATACTCGGCCGAGACCTGGTCGCCGGCGACACAGATTCGGCCCACCTCACCGGGGCCGAGAACCGCGTCGTTCTCGTCACGAATCTCGATCTGCACGCCCGGGACGGGAAGTCCGACCGAACCGAGACGCGCACGCACGGGCGCGTCGCCCGATCCGATCGCGGCCCGATGCTCGTCCGGACCGAGAACCGCAATGGTCGAACTGGTCTCGGTCAGACCGTAGGCGTTGACGAATCCGACCTCGGGCCACAGTTCCAGCGCCCGCTCGATGACTCGTGTGGGCATCGGCGCTCCCCCGTAGGCGAGGCCGCGCAACGCCGGAACCGTCTTGTCCGCATCGGAGTCGACGATTCGCGCGAGCATCGTCGGTACGACCAGAGCGTTCGTGACGCCCTCCTGCCGGACCGTGTCCAACCACTGCTCGGGCGTGAACTGCTCGAGAACCATCGTGCGGCGGCCGGCGTAGAGATTGGTGATCACGTTCGCGACCGCTGCAATGTGATACGGCGGCACGCTCACCAGAGCGGCGTCCGCATCCTCGGCGTTCGCGAACTCGACGGAGCCGATCACATACGACGAGAGATTCTCGTGCCGAAGGAGAACTCCCTTGGGTGCCGAGGTCGTGCCCGACGTGTAGATGACCACCGCCGCACCCTCCGCGTCGAGAACCTCGTCCTCGCCGGCATCGGTCACGCCGGACGCGGACAGTAGCTGCAGCCATTGCGCAGGGGTGCACACGTTCAGACCCGCGCGCTCGAGCGCCTCCGCCTGATTCGGATCTGCAATCCCCAAAGCTCGCGGATGATTCGCCAAGAGCGTGTCGAGCTGCTCACGTCCCAGGCGATAGTTCACGGGGACCAACGGCACACCGGCGCGTGCGGCCGCGAACATTGCCACCGGAAAAGCGGGACCGTTCACCGCCAAATAGACGATCGCATCGGCGCCGGAGTCGCGGATCGCGTCCGCACCCGCAATCGCAAGTTCCTTCAGTCGTGATGCCGTGATGCCCGCATCACGGGTGCCGATCACGACGCGGTCGCCGAAACCGTCCACCGCCATGTCCAGCAACATGGAAATATTCATACGTCACTCCACTCGTCGTTCGGGGCCCGGAACACTAGTCCGAGGAGGGCAGGGGCGTGGCACCCTTGAGCGCGAGTACTCCGCCGCCCAATGCGAGCTGACCCTGCCCGGCCTTGGTGCACAGAACCTCGAGGCCCGACGCCTCGTCGACGTAGCGCTTGCCCATCACCGCACCACCGATGTGCTCAGCATCGATCGACGTCCCGTCCCCGGTGGGGGTCTTTCCCTCCGACATAGGGACGCCACCACACGTCAGCGTCACGTCGCCCTCGACGGGACGGAGCACGACCAGGGTGGTGGTGTCGACTGCACTGGCCAACGACTGACCGACCTTGAGAATCACGATTCCTCCATTCACGGGGTGAGCTGTACGACCGTGGGAGCCGGTCGTGTCGATGCCCTGGGTGGCGCGCCGACTACTTCAGTAGGGTAGCGCGCGTCACATAGTTTAGATAGTACTATAAGTGCCCTTAGATCGATTTCGTGGAACCTCCTCACCGTAAGGACATCGTTGGAATGAACATCATCGGCAAGAAGGCCGTCGTCGTCGGTGGCGCGTCGGGCATGGGGCGGGCGACCGCCGAGGCGCTCGCAGCGGGAGGCGCCCAGGTCGCGATCCTCGACCGCGAAGGCAGCGCCGGAAAGGACGTCGCGACCGAGATCGGCGCGATCTTCCACCCGATCGACATCACCGATCACGAGGGTGCGGAACAGACACTGGCCGCCGCCGTCGCCGATCTCGGCGGCCTGCACATCGCGGTGAACACCGCCGGCGGCGGGACCGTGAAGAAGACCCTCGGACGGAACGGCCCCCACGACCTCGAGAGCTTCCAGAAGGTCATCGACCTCAACCTTGTCTCGACGTTCAATCTGAACCGGCTCCAGGCCTTCCACATGTCGCACAACGAGCCCGAGGACGACGAGCGCGGCGTGATCGTCAACACCTCCTCGATCGCGGCCTACGAGGGCCAGATCGGCCAGGTAGCGTACAGCGCCGCGAAGGCCGGCATTGCCGCGATGGCACTGGTCATGGCCCGCGACCTCGGCCCGCAGGGCATCCGCGTCCTTGCCATCGCCCCGAGCCTGTTCGCGACCGGCGCCACGGCCAAGTTCACCGCCGAGCAGGTCGCTCCGCTCGTCGAGGATGCGGCGTTCCCCAAGCGCATGGGCCGACCCGAGGAGTTCGCCAAGCTCGCACTCGCCATCGTCGACAACCCGATGCTCAACGGGCAGGCCCTGCGCCTGGACGCCGGTCAGCGATTCGCGCCCCGCTGATCGACCTGCCAAAGCTTCTTTCGCCGTGGCCGATTCGGCTCGCATCGACAATCGGCCACGGCGCCGCCCGGCCCGGGCACAGATTCGGCCACGGCGCCGAATCTGTGAAACAGTATGAGGAATTGCCATGCCGCTTCCACACGGGGCCGAGTCCCTGACATCACTCAGGCGCCCTCCCGTGGGCGAGATTCTCACGCTCGCGCAGCTCGACAGGGACCTGTTCCGCGGTGAATCGCATACCGTCGCCCGCCGCATCTACGGGGGCCAGACATTGGGCCAGGCACTCGTGGCGGCCGGCCGGACCGTCGACGGCGACCATCACCCCCATTCGCTGCACGGACACTTCATCCACCCGGGTCGCTCAGACCTCCCGGTCGACTACCGCGTCGAACGCGTCCGGGACGGCGGCAGCTTCACCACTCGTCTCGTACGAGCGGTTCAGAACGATCGAACCATCCTGTTGGCGACCGCGTCGTTCCATCGTGACGAGCAGGGCCTCACCCATCAGGACACGACCACGACACCTGGCCCGACCCCGGAGGATCTCCCCCGCTTCGAGCACAGCCTGAGCGCCTCCGATCTGGGCGATGCGGAGTGGCTGCGCCGATTGCTCGTCAACGTCGGCGTCGAGTTCCGATTCCCCGGCGAGTATCCCCGCGTGGCGAACCGGCGCGGCGAGCAGCTACCACCCCGGCAGCGCGCCTGGGTCCGGACCCCCGGAGTTCTCGACGACGAACCTCTGGTTCAGGCAGCGGGTTTCGCGTACTGCTCGGACCTGTTCCTACTCTCGGCCGCCCTACCTCCGCATGCCCGGCACATCGACACCCCCGGGCTGAAACTGGCAAGCCTGGATCACACCGTCTGGCTGCACGCACCGTTTCGCGCGGACGAATGGCATCTGTACGAGCAGCACGGGTACTGGATGGGCGGCGGCCGCGGCATCAGCAGGGGACGTCTCTACAACCGGGACGGCATGCTGCTGGCGAGCACGATGCAGGAAGGACTGCTGCGGTTCCGCTGACGAAGCATCGGCCGCCCGGTCACACAGACCATGCCCTCAAAGCTCGGCGAGCGGCGCAGCCAGACCCCGTCGAGGGGCGTTCCCTCCGCTCATCTGACGCGGTCGAGCAACTTCGTGACCGCCCGGTCGCGCATCACCTCGGGCCGACTGAGCCAGGCTTCGTTCGCAATCGCCCTGCGCAACAACAGATGTGCGGTGTGCTCCCACGTGAATCCAATGCCGCCGTGAATCTGGACGCACTCTTCGCTCGACCGCACCGCAGTGCTCAGCGCCTCGGCCGATGCGAGTTCTGCGGACAGGACCGCATCCGGGTCCACGCCGTCCCGATCCGCTGCCGCGAGAACCTGCCCACGTGCGCCCTCCGCACCGACCAGTAGGTTGGCGCACCTGTGCGAGATCGCCTGAAACGACCCGATGGCCTGCCCGAACTGTTCACGCTGCCCGGCCCATTCGACGGCGAGGGCAAGCGCGCGGTTGGCAACGCCGACGGAGTCGGCCGCGACCAGCAACTGCGCCACCCGACGAGCCGCAGCGAGCGCGTCTGCGACGAGGGCTCCCGCGGCCACCACCGTTGCCGGTGTCGCGTCCAAGGCGACGATACCCACCGTCGCGGTGATGTCGATCGAGTTCTGGACGGTGATCGAGGCCGCACCCGGTTCCACGGTCGCCAGCAGAAGTTCACCGGTAGCGGCATCGGTGGCGAGCACGACCAGGATGTCGGCGACCGGAGCGCCGGCCACTCGCTCGACGACACCGGTCAACCGGCCCGCGCCACACACCGGCAATTCTGTGTCGCAGACCCAGCCGCCGTCGTCGACGGGTGCGACGAACGCGGCCGTGGCTCCCTTGATCACGGCTTCGGCCGCCCTGTCTGCACCAGCCGCAAGGAGAACTTCCAACGCGATTGCGGTCGGCACCAGCGGCACCGGAGCAAGGCGGTATCCGGCCTCCTCGACAGCCGCGCAGAGCAGCCGCAGGGGTGCACCGCCGCCGCCGAGTCGCTCCGGAGCGGCCAAACCCGGCAGCCCGAACTTGACCAACTCGTCCCAGAGCCCGATGTCGTAGTCACCCGGCGAGGTCTCCCGGGCGAGGAGGTTCTCGGTCTCGACGTACGAGGAGATCGCCGAGCCGAGGACCTCCCGAAGCGCTGCTTCGTCGCCCTCCGGCGCCGCGAGTGGCCGACCCGGCGTGACGGCCGGGGCACGCCGGCCCTCTCCACGGTGCGACGGCAGCCCCAACACCCCCTCCGCGATCGTGTTCCGCTGGATCTCGGCGGTGCCCGCGCCGATGGTGGTGGCCCGCGACATCAGGTAGCCGTAGGTCCAGCGGCCGTTCTCGGCGGCGCCCTCGGACCGCGCACCCAGTACAGCGGCACTGCCCGTCAACCGGAGGGCGAGCCTGTGCAGATGCTGTTCGAATTCCGACTTGACCAGTCGGTTGACGGAAGCGACACCCCCCGGGTCCTCCCCCCGGAGGACGGCCTCGAGTGCTCGCGCGCTGTTCGCCGCGATGCTCCGTACGGATGTCTCGATCCGGGCAATTTCCTGGCGGATCACGGGATCTTCGGCGTATCCCCGATCGACGGCCAGTCGAACTACCTTGTCGACGGTGCCGCGGTAGCGGAACTCGTCGGCGAGGAACGCGGTGGCACGCTCGTGCCCGAGGGAGGTTCGCATGATGGACCAGCCCTGCCCCTCGTCGCCGAGCCGATTGGCGACCGGGACCTCGACATCGTCGAAGAAGACCTCGGCAAAGTGGTGGCCGCCGGCCGCATCGCGAAGCGGGCGAATCTCGATGCCCGGCGAGTCCATCGGGATCAGCAGGTACGTGATACCCGACGTTCCGCGACCGGCAGGACCGGTCCGCACCAGTGCAAAGATCCAGTCGGCCCTATCAGCCTTCGTCGTCCAGACCTTCTGGCCCGTCACACGGTAGACATCGCCGTCACGAACGGCCCGGGTCGACAGTGACGCCAGATCACTACCGGCCCCCGGCTCGGAGAACCCCTGGCACCAGAACTCGTCGGCGCGCAGCAGCGGCTCGAGGAACCGATCCTTCTGCTCCTGCGAGCCGTGGACGATGATCGTGGGAGCCACGATGAAGGACATCGCACACGGGTGTTTCGGTGCACCGGCAGCCGAGACCATGCGGTAGTAGTCGAGCTGATCGTCGAGCGAGAGTTCCATTCCACCGACCTCGACGGGCCAGCCCGGGGCCGCCAAGCCGGCGTCGACAAGCTCGGACTGCCACGCTGTCGACGCGTCGAAGCGATCGCGTGACGTGGCCGGTCGTGGGCGCTTGCGATACTCGTCGAGCAGTACGGACAGCCGGGACCGCCAGTCACCGGTGCGAGCGTCGAGCACCGCCGTGGATGTCTCTTCCACCGCGCCACCTCCCTTGTTCGTTCGGTACGGAACTGCATACCGGGAATGAAAGTTTTTGTGTCAGCTCTTCTGACCGCGCCGACTACCGAAGCGCTCACTCACGTCGCTGCCGTTCGATCGGAACGTCACCGCGGCCTCCGCCTCGAGACTCAGGGCGTGCGAGAGAGAAACGCCCGCGCCTTCCTTGAGCAGTCGCAGCATTCGCTGGATCGCCGCGGGGTGCCCGTCGGCGATGCGGTGCGCGATCTCGAGGGTGCGCGCCATGAGCGATTCGTGCGCGACCACTTCGTTTGCGAGGCCGATTCGGGCGGCGGCAGCACCGTCGATCGGCTCGCCGCTGAGGACGAACTGGATCGCGGCAGGCAGCCCGACCATCCGCGGCAGCATCGCACTTCCGCCCCAGCCGTTGAGCAGCCCGATCTGTGCGTGAGTGTCAGCGAATTCGGCGCGGTCCGAGGCGACGATGAACGAGCAGTTCACCGCGAACTCGTAGCCACCGGTGTAGCAGGGGCCGTTGACCGCGGCGATCACCGGCTTCGAGATGCCGCGCAGTACCTGGGTGGGCGTCGGCCCTTCGGTTCGTGGCGACGGACCCGAGAGCGCCTCGGGGAGGTCGACTCCCGCGGAGAAAGATGTTCCGGCACCGGTGATGACGACGACGCGGACCTCGTCATCGGTATCCGCCCGCCACAGTTCCTTCTTGATCGCCTTGCGCATCGCCCGATTGATGGCGTTGCGCCGATCGGGCCGGTTGAGGGTGAGAACCGTGACGAACCCGTCGCGTTCGACGAGCAGCGGCGGCTCGTGCGGATCTTCGGTAGTGGCTTCGACAACCGCTTCGCTCATCGTGTCCCCCTCAGATCGCGGCGGAGGCCGCGGGAACGAGAACCACGTCACGCGAGAGGCCGAGCAGACGCGCCTCGGCGTCGGCGGCGGTACGCCGAACCACCTCACCCGCGGCCGGGATGTCCCTGATCAGGCCCTGGACGACACCGACGGTCCAGATACCGAACTCCGGGTCACCCTCCTCGTAGACCTTGCGGCCTCGGGTACCCGCGACGAGATCCTTGACTTCCTTGAAGCGTCCACCCTTGTTCAGGATGTCGACAACCTCTTCGCTGACCGAGTTGCGGGAGGCACGCATCGTGTTGCGGAGCTGACGGAAGATCAGCTGGGTGTCGAGCTCGGAAGCCCCGACGATCTGATTCTTGATGTTCTCGTGAATGGGGCTCTCCTGCGTGCACATGAACCTGGTGCCCATGTTGATGCCGTCCGCACCGAGCGCGAGAGCAGCCGCAAGGCCGCGGCCGTCGGCGAACCCACCGGAGGCGATGAACGGGATGGTCAGCGCGTCCGCCGCCGCCGGAATGAGGACGAGACCTGGCACGTCGTCCTCGCCGGGATGTCCGGCGCACTCGAAACCGTCGATGCTCACGGCGTCCACACCGATCCGCTCCGCCTTGAGCGCGTGGCGCACGCTCGTGCACTTGTGAATGACTTTGATGCCGTGTTCCTTCAGGTGCTCGACATGCACGGTCGGATCCGAGCCTGCGGTCTCGACGATCTTGACGCCGGACTCGATGATCACCTGGCGGAACTCCGCGTACGGCGGCGGGTTGATGGACAGCGTCAGGGTCAGGTTCACCCCGAACGGCTTGTCCGTCATCGCCTTACAGCGTTCGATCTCCTGCGCGAGAGCATCCGGGGTCGGTTGAGTCAGTGCGGTAATGACACCGAGACCACCGGCGTTCGACACTGCTGCGGCGAGTTCCGCGCGGCCGACCCACATCATGCCGCCCTGCACGATCGGGTGCTCGACCCCGAATTCCTCGGTGAACCGTGTCTTCAACATTGCTGCTCCTAGGCGCGTGCCGGAGATCCGGCGGCAGGTATCACGGTGATCCACCACACCGTCGACGAATACAAAGCTAACATAGTTGACTATGTTGGCGGCTGCAAGATCGTGATCGGACGTCACCCGATGGCAGGCACCCGCCTGTCACGACGAAAGCGCGAACACTCCGGCCAGGTCCGAGGAAAAACCACAGGTCAGGACCGCATTCAGCACGACCGGTACGCTGGGGTGCTTTACTGAGTACTCATAGTCACCCTTGAAAGCGAAGGTGTACGCACCCATGACCGATGACGCCACCGTTGCGCCAGTCTTCGAGCAGCGCGCACTCTCGACGCGTGCCATTCGCACTCCGAAAACTGCCGAGTTGGTTGCTCTCAAGCTCCGCCGAATGATCGTCGACGGCGAACTGAAGGACGGCGATCACCTCCCGCACGAGGCCGAATTGATGGAACATTTCGCGGTGAGCCGACCGACGCTGCGTGAGGCGGTTCGAGTGCTCGAGGCCGAACGCCTCGTCGAGGTCCGCCGTGGGTCACGCTCCGGCGCCCGTGTGTGTGTACCTGGTCCCGAAGTGGTCGCACGGCCCGCGTCGCTCCTGCTGGAGCTGTCCGGCGCCACCGTCGCCGACGTCTTCGTCGCCCGAGAGGCCATCGAACCGGCCGCGGCTCGCATCCTGGCAGAATCCGGCACCGAGGACGACTTCGACGAACTGGAGAGGCTGCTCGACGAGGAGGTCCCCGCCGCCTTTGCGGCGGGCGACTTCGGCCCCGCCGCTGCACGGTTTCACCTCCGGATGGTCCAACTGTCCGGCAACGCAACGCTTGCCCTGATCGCCGGCATGCTCCACGAAATCTTCGAGCGACACACCACCAACGTGGCCCGTGAACGCGCCGTCGCCGATGCCGAGGCCGCCCACGAGCGCTACAGGCTGTTCGTCCGTTCCCTGCGACGGCTGATCAAGCTGCTCCGCGACCGCGACGGGGACGGYGCCTTCGCCCACTGGAACAAGCACATGAAGGTGGCGCGGACCATGACGCTGCCCGGCAATGAAACGACGCAGGTCCGAGACATCCTCGACTGACACCCGAGCCGGGGCCCCGACCACACACCAGCCGCCGTCCCCCTCATCTCAGCAGGTGCCCGACCTGGTCGAGGCGACGTCAGACGACGTCGCCTCGGCCGGCCCACTCGGTGGCTCGGCGCTCGAACTCCTGGAATGCGGACAGCGCCCTGGCGACGACCGCCTCGACCTGTTCGGGCTCGGTGTCGAGACACAGCTGCATCACGACGTGATGGGGCCCGTCGGCAGGCATGAGTTCGGACGCGAGCTCCCTGTCGATCAGCCCGGACCTGATGGCACCTTCGCACGACTCGGAGAAGGTCTCCGGCGTGCGCCCTGAGCTCGCCCGGGAAACGTGGCAGTTGATGTCGAATGCCATGTCCGTCAGGTTCGCGAGAACGCGTTCGATCACCAGGCCGGCAGTCGAGTTCCGCTCCAGGAGCTCCACGTCAACGGAGCCGATGGCTTCCACCTGCCGGAGGGCTCGCCGCATGGTGATCAAGATGTGATCGATGCGCTCGGAATCCGATCGAGAGTATGCGTCTCGCGACGACCGCTCGGCAGCGTCGGAGAGCGCAACGCCGGAGGGGGCAGTGGCCACTCCCGCATCCGGAGTCCTGCTCGATGCGACATTCAAGGTGTTCACCCCCCCATGGTGGAGCCATCCCGCGCACCAGTCAACATTCGGAGCTCGGATACCTCGCCACGCATGCCGATCTCCACCCGGAAATATCGGCGATTCGAATCCTGTTCCGCCAGATGGCATGAGCGGTGGACCGGGTGACCCGACAGGACGACAGTGGAGACGATGTGGACTTGGCGTTCCGAGCGCGCTGTCGGATGGGTCCACGCGCGAACATTAAAGCCGAGGGCGAGGATTCATTGTGAAGTCGTTGAGCGATCTGATGCGCAACTGCATGCAGCTGGGATACGTAACCGAGGATATCGATGCCGCGGCAGCGTTCTTGGAGACAAGCCTGGGGACCGTCCAGTGCGTGAAGAGCTATCGATCGTCATTGGGCCGGACACTCGACGGGGCTGCACACGGCGATCCTTCGGCCACGGATCCGGGCGCACTCGAGGGATCATTCGTCGTCGTCGATGGTGCGGTTGCCGAAGAATGGGTGATCGATGTTGCTCTGGTCAACGCCGGAGCGACCAACATCGAGATCATCCGGCCGGTGGGCGGTGCGGTGGACCTCTACCGAGGCAAGCTCCGCGCCGATACTCCGGCGACCTTCCACCATGCAGGGTTTCGTGTCGACGACTTCGACGAGGCCTCCGCACTGGTGGCGAGAAGTGGTCGAACGTGGGCGCAGTACGGAGTCAGTGGTGGTATCCGGTTCGGATACCTGGACCTGACTGCGGAACTCGGACACTTCATCGAGGTAATGGAACTCGACGAGGCGAGCGCGAACATGTTCGCGAAACTGGAAATGGCTTCCAACTCTGTCAACTGATCGTCAGGTCGGTCTCGGGGCTTCCCGCGACGCAGGAAAGGAATGAAATTGCAGAAGAATGAGGCTGACGACGTCTACGACGTCATCGTCGTCGGTTCGGGTGCTGGATTGGTTGGTGCGCTTGCCGCAGCGTCACGTGGGCTCCGAACACTCGTCATCGAGAAGACCGAGTTCATCGGCGGCACCACCGCCTACTCGGGATCGGGATTATGGCTGCCGGGCAACGCTGCCGAGCGTCGCGCCGGGTTGGATTCGGGACCGGACCAGGCCCGTCCCTACCTCGACGCCATCGTCGGTGAGGACGCACCGTCAGCTCTGCGGGAAGCTTTCCTGCGGGCCGGTGCACCCATGATCGACGAACTCGAGAGCCATTCGTGGCTGGGACAGTTCTTCTGGCTGGGCGTACCCGACTATTTCGAGAAGGCGCCGGGCAGCTTGGCCGGTGGCCGCACGATCTTCCCGGAACCCCTCGACCGTTCGGCCCTGGGAGATCTCGAGCCGTTGGTGCGCCGTCCGCAGTGGGCCGAACGCTCCGGCGCCCACCCCGGCGACGTGATGACCGGTGGGCAGGCACTGATCGCTCGCCTGCTGCTCGCGTTCACGGAAACCGGAAACGGGTCGATCCGGACGAACACGCCGTTGAAGCGGCTCGTCGTCGAAGACGGTCGGGTCGTCGGCGTCGAGGCAACCTCCGACGGAGATTCGATCACGTTGCGCGCCCGGCGCGGTGTCATCCTCGCGGCCGGTGGCTACGAGCGCAACGGAGAGTTCCGTCAGAAGTACCAACCGGAGGTGACGGGCGAATGGTCCCAGGGAGCACCCGGTAACACCGGCGATGCCCTTGTCGCCGGAATGGAGATCGGTGCCGCAACGGATCTCCTCGAAGAAGCCTGGTTCGCTCCCGGTCTCGTGGTTCCCAACGAACGTCCGGTGTTCTACACCTCTGTGTGGAGCGGAATCTGGGTCAACGACGCCGGTGAGCGCTTCATGAACGAACGACTCCCGTACGACAGGGCCGGCCACGAAATTCTTCGTGCACAGCGGAATTCGGATGTCTCGCATATCCCGGTTCACTGGGTGTTCGATCAACGCCAGTTCGACAACGAGCGGGCATTCTCCTCACCGCCGGTGGCGCCGCAGTCCACGGACTGGTTCGACATCGACAAGTTCTTGGCGGCCGGCGTCCTCCAGAAGGCCGACACCCTCGAGGAACTGGCGGAACTGATCGGCGTCCCAGCCGGAACGTTGACGAAGAGCGTCGCACAGTTCAACGAGTACGCACTCAGCGGGAAGGACGAAGCGTTCGGTCGAGGCGACGCGCCGTGGGACCGAAACATCGTCAATACGTGCGGCAGCCATGAGGACGGACCGAATCCGTGCCTGGGTTTGATCGGCAAGTCGCCGTTCTACGCCGCGCAGATCGTGTTGTCGGACCTCGGGACGAAGGGCGGACTGAAGACCGACGAGAACTCCCGGGTTCTGCGCGAGGACGGCTCCGTCATCACCGGCCTCTACGCGTCGGGTAACACCATGGCGCCGATGACCGGGCGGATCTACCCGGGTGCGGGCGGCCCTGTCGGATCGTCCATGGTCTTCTCCTACCTGGCCGCACTGGACATGGCTGACTCGAACGGCTGATCGCCGACCCACCCAAAGAACTGAGGGCCCCCGAGGTTGTCATCCTCGGGGGCCCTCAGGTTTCCTGATTTGTTTCAGTCCGAGTCGGGCTCAGGCAGCGTCTGTCGAGTGCCCAGGGAAGAGCGAGAGTGTGGGGTCCAAAGCAACGGCCGCATTGTTGACTGCGGTGGCCACCTCACCGAACCCGACCGACATGAGCCGGACCTTCCCGGTATAGGAGGTGATGTCGCCGGCGGCATAGACACCTGCCGCCGTCGTCTGCATACGGCTGTCGACGACGATCGTGCGACGATCCAGATCCATACCCCATTCCGTCAGCGGTCCGAGATTGCTGATGAAGCCGAGCGCGGCGACCACCGCATCGACGGGCAGAACCCGAGGGTCGTTCTGACCGTCGATGCGAACGTGGGCCCGCTGCACGGTGCCGTTCCCGTGGAGCGACTCCACCTGTGCGTCGGTGATGATCTCGACACCACTGTCGTTCAGTTCCCGGACGCTCGCCGCATGGGCCCGGAACGCGCTGCGGCGATGGACCAACGTCACCGAGCGGGCGATCTTCCGCAGTGCGAGGGCCCAGTCCACTGCACTGTCCCCGCCTCCCACGACGAGTACGTCACGGCCGGCATGTTCCTGCGGGTCCGGCACGAAGTAGCTCAAGCCACGCTCGAGAAACTCCTCGCCTGCCGGGAGCGTCCGCGGAGTGAAGGTCCCGATACCCGCGGTGACGATCACCGCTCCGGCATCGATGACGGTGCCGTCGGACAGCGTGACAACCGGTCGGCCGTCCGGGGAGTAGGCAAGAGCGACCGCTTCACGCCCCAGGAGATAGACCGGTTCGAACGCGTCTGCCTGCGCCTTGAGCGCAGCGACGACCTCCCGCCCGAGTGCCCCCGGGACAGCAGCGATGTCGCGGATCTCCTTCTCTGGGTACAGCGCGGTGATCTGTCCACCGCACTGGGGAAGGGCATCGACGAGCACGGTGGACAGTCCGCGGAAGCCCGCCGTGTATGCGCCGAACAGTCCGACAGGACCTGCGCCGACGATGAGGATGTCTGTGGTAACGGTCTCGGCCATGGGCCGTCCTCCTGAAGTATGGCAATGATGACCGGGTCTGCCGGCCTGACCGGCGGCAGACCCGGATATGGAAAGTCAGAGCTTGTTGCGCTCCAGATCGCCGGTACTCGGCGATACTCCGTCAGCTGTGCCCGAGGCGGGTTCCGCGGTGTCGACCGAGAACTCCTCGATGGCCTCGTCACGCCGCTCACGAAGTACCGTGAAACCGACGAGAAGTGCGACGACACAGATCGCGGCCGAGATCCACAGCCACGTGGTGATGCCCCGATCTTGGTAAAACACACCGCCTTCCGGTGCAGACACCATATACGGAGCCAGGACCGCGAACATGACGACCGGAAGAATCGACGATGCACCCGTGGTGCACAACTGCACTGTGCCGGCTGTCGACCCCTGGTCGCCGGCGGGCGTGGCACGCATCACCAAATTCGGAACCGCAGCGGTGGATACGCCACCGGCAAGGCCGAGGAGGAGGCTGCCGATCATCACGGTGGCGAAAGTATCGTGCGCCAGCGCGAACGACACCAATGATGCCGCGAAGACAGCGATTCCCAGGGTCAGGAATGCACGAGGGTTTCGTCCTCGCGCAAGGAGTACGCCGATCACAGCGCCACCGAGGACAGTCGCCAGTTGCTTGGGAGTGGCGATGCTGGAGAATTCCAGGGGGTTCAATCCGAGACCGTACGTGACGCCGTTGTCCCGCGAAGTCATCGCGAGCAGCGGGACCAACTGATAGGTCGCGGCCGACACCGAGTAGGCAACCGCGCCCGCGAACGCCACGAACACCAGGGGCTTACGCCGGAAGAGCGCGAGTTTGATGATGGGCTCGTCGACGTTCCGCGTGCGCCACACGAACACGCACCCGAGAACGATCCCGATGAGCAGCAGCGGCGAGGCTTCGAGCCAACCCCAGGTCCGGCCCATGCTGACGTAGAGCAGCACGGGAACAACGGCACCGGCCAGGATGAGGCCACCGAGGAAGTCCGGCTTTGCCTCACGACGATTCGTCGATTCGGGCAGGATCGCCCAGATCCCGATGCACAGGCCGAGGGTCCATACCGCATCGAACAGGAACATTCCGCGGAAGCCGTGGTGCTCCAACAGCCATCCGATGACCGTGGGTGCTGCGATCGTGAATGCTCCCATTCCGGTGACGGTGATACTCGCTGCGAACGCGGCCTGCTTGGGCGGGTAGATGTCGCGAATGAAGGACGGGATCAGCGAGAGCGTTGCGAGAATGGGGCCCTGGAGAATTCGCCCGATCAGCAGGACCGTGAAGCTCGGAGCCACGGCGCAGATCAGGGCTCCCACCCCGGCCACCGTCATGGTGATCAGCAGCACCCGCCGCTTGCCGTAGAGGTCGGCGGCCTTACCGAGGAGTGGCGCGCAGACTGCACCGACGAGGAAGTAGACGGTCATCAGCCAACCGCCCTGCGTTGTCGGAAACTCCTTCAGGATGCTGGGCAGACCGATCGAGACCATGCTGTTGCCCAGCGAGAGCGCTTCGAGCACTGCCGACATGAGAACGATTCCGACGATCATCGTGGCGGTCCAGCCCTGTGCAGAATCGGGATCTCTGCCAGTTGTCGGTGTGGGTAGTGACATCGGTGTTCCTCCGTGGGAGGTAGGGGGCGAACGTGCGTATCAGCCGGATCGCCGGTGGTTCGCTTTCTGACGGGGGACGTCGAGCGGTATCCCGGCACCGACATGAGAATCGCTCTGTGACCGACACAGCTTAGGACGCCGTCACGAAGTACCCGCAGCGCCTATTCCATTTGATGGAACGACAAATGGACAATACGAAACCACTGCTGGAGAGTGATTTTCAAGCCTGATACAGGCAGCGTTCGGCGGGTGGCAGCCGGGCGGCTCCGCCCGGTTGTGCAGACCAGATGTGGTTCAGGCGGCGGTCCGTGTATCGCCAACGGCGCCCAGACACCGCCGGCCGTACCGGCCTCGTTGTGCTGCCGAGGCATCGGTCGATCTCGAGGTCCCAGAGCAGTTAGTGGATGAGGAAGGCATATCGCATGAGTGACGAAGTCCGGGTGTGGATCGAACACAACCTGTGCACCGGAGACGGTCTGTGCGTCCAGTACGCCCCCGACGTCTTCGAGTTCGACGACGCCGGGGTCGCCCATGTCAAGAGCGAACCAGCGGGTCCACTACTGACCGAAGAGGGGGCATCCGCACACGTGCCGGACAGCCTTCGCCTCGACGTCATCGATGCCGCCGACGGATGCCCGGGAAACTGCATCCACGTCGCCCGGATCGCCGACGGTGTCGAGATCGCCGGCCCGAACGCCTAGCCAAGTTGCCCACGTGCAGACGCACGATTGAACGCCAGTTACAGGAAGTGTGGTTGCGATGACAGTCGTAGATGAGCTTCGGATGAATCGGCCCATCTGGTTCGAAGGTGACGTTCCGCCGGAGAAGGTGCCCGAGAAGTACCGCCTGGACCGGGCTTTCATTCCGAAGGGTCGCTACCTGGACGAGGAGTTCCTGAAGCTCGAACTCGACAAGATGTTCACCCACACATGGCAGATCGCCTGCCGCGTCGAAGAGCTACGGGACGTCGGGTGCTTCGTCGAGTACGAGATCGGCAAGTTCTCGGTCCTGCTCGTTCGTGAGTCGAAGACCGAGATCCGGGCGTACCACAACGCATGCCGCCACCGGGGAACCCGTCTGGCCCGGGGTCGCGGACGAGTCGGCTCGCTGATCTGTCCGTTCCACGGCTGGCGCTGGAACCTGGACGGCTCCATCCGACTGGTGCTCGACCGGGAGGAGTTCGTTCCCCGCTCCGACGACGACCTCGGCCTGGTCCGCGTTCGGGCCGAGCAGTGGGCGGGCTTCGTCTTCATCAACCTCGATCCCGAGGCCATGCCTCTGCTCGAGTACCTCGACCCCGTCGCGAGGATCTTCGCGCCGTTCCAGCTCGAGAACTTCCGGTACCGGTGGGGCAAGGGCATCATCGCACCGTGCAACTGGAAGACGGCGATGGACGCATTCCTCGAGGCCTACCACGTGGCGGGAACCCACCCCCAGCTCTTCCGCCTCGACAAGTCCGATGACAAGCTCGCCTCGCTGAAGGAACTCGATAATCGGTCGTGGGCCCCGACGACCRTATACGAGCGGCACGCCCACTACTCGGCACTCGGGCCCAAGGCGTCGTCCTCGAGGAACGACGGTAAGGATCCGTCGAAGAAGACCGGCGACGGCAAATCCGACGAGCGCCTGAGCATCGCAGCCTCGATCCAGTACCTCCATGAGGATATGCGCGGTCTCGAGAACGAGCGCAGCTGGCGTGTCGCGGAAGCACTGAAGACGGCCGAACTGCCCGAAGGGATGACTGCGGGCAAATACTTCCTCCAGCTCTACCGGGAGCTGTCGATCGAGGAAGGCTACGACTGGCCGGTGATCACGCCCGAGCAGTGGTCCGAGGCAGGCAGCTCCTGGAACGTGTTCCCGAACAGCATCATCCTTCCGGGTCAGGGCTCGGCGTTCTGGTACCGGGCGCGGCCGATCGATGACGATCCCAACAAGTGCCTGTTCGAGATCTTCAGTCTCGACCAGATTCCGGTCGCCGACTATGACAAGAAGCGCGAGTTCGAACCGCAGTACTTCGACGACTACCGCGACGCCGACCTGGGGCAGGTCTTCTCCCAGGACTTCGCGAACATGAAGGACGTCACCGTCGGTATGCACTCCCCCAGCTTCGACGGCCACCGGCTGAGCGAAGAGCAGGAAATGACGATCTGGAACCACCACCGGGTCGCCGACAGGTTCATCTTCAACGACTGAAATGAATTCCGCATACGCAACTGCGTAACTGCGTACATCGTGTACCGCCACCGGATTGGAGTTGAGCATGGGGGTTCATTCCCTGGGCTACATCAGACTGAACACGTCTGATATCGACGCATGGAAACGGTTTGGAGAGGACTTCGTCGGCTTCATGCCCGTCGACGGCGCCGACCCGAGCTCCTTGTACTTCCGCATGGATCACTATCCCGCCCGAGTGGTGGTGACTCCCGCCGAGGAGTCGTCCTGCACGGCGATCGGGTTCGAGGTGATGAACCGGCGAGAGCTGGACGAGCTGGTCCGCGCGATCAGTGCGGAGGGTATCGAGGTGTCCTCCGGGTCGAAGGAGGAATGCGCGGAACGCCGAGTGAGCGGTTTCGCCCGATTCGCGGATCCCGGCGGCAACCAGATCGAGCTGTTCTACGGGCCGGTGCTCGATCATGTGCCGGTGAACACTCCGCTGGTGTCGAAGTTCGTCACCGGAAACATGGGGCTCGGTCACGTGATCGTGACGGCTGAGGACGTCGAGAAGACGTTCGACTTCTACAACCGAATCCTCGGATTCGTCGAGCGGAACACCGCTGGACCGGTCTACTTCATGGGATGCAACCCCAGGCACCACAGCTTCGGTATCACGCCGAGGCCGGGCCCGGCGGGCAAGGTCGTCCACATCATGGTCGAGGCGGAGACCCTCGACGACGTCGGCCTGGCCCTCGATCGCGCCTACGACATGGACCTGCCGATGATGAACACGCTCGGCAAGCACACCAACGACCAGATGGTGTCGTTCTACGTCTACTCGCCGGACAACTACGCCTTCGAGTTCGGATGGGACGGATTGCAGGTCAGCGAAGAGACACCGACCTATGCAATCACCGAGGGCGCATTGTGGGGCCATCGGTTCTCACCGCCCCCGCAGTGACCTCCATCGGCCCCCCACAACTGTGCTTGTCGGGGGGCCGATGACGTTCTGAGCGCCAGACACGCACTTCCAGCGATGACGTAGGCTACGTGCCTGGGCATGGGCTTGTGCATCACATCGCGAGCGTCCATGCTCGGATCGAGGGGATAGGAGTTCCTGGTAGATGCGACTTCCGGAGGGAAAAGAGCCGGCAGCAGTTGCACCCGAAAAGCTCGCCGTCCAAGTTGCTCGACGGATCGTCGACGAGATCATCGAACGACAGTGGCCGATCGGCGAAGTTCTCGGCTCCGAAACTGCGCTGCGTGAGCATTTCGGGGTGTCCCGGTCGATCCTGCGTGAAGCGATCCGGGTGCTCGAGCATTCTCGGGTGGTGCAGATGCGACAAGGGCCGGGCGGTGGGCTCGTCGTCGGTACCCCCGATCCGACTCCGGCCATTCGCGGAGTTGTCATCTACCTGGAGTACGCCGGGGCGACTGTGGAGCAGGTTGTGCATGCCCGCTTCGTCTTCGAACGAATGGCCATCGCGGCCGTTTCGGAATCGTTGACCGAGAGCGGAGTGCAAGAGCTCAGATCGAGCGCATCCGGTGAGGACGGTCGTCTCCCCGAGAACTTCCACATAGCGTTGGGTCGTCTCTCCGGGAACCCGGTACTCGAGCTGTACATCGACATCCTGGTCAGATTGACGGCGGCATACACCCATCGTGCACGAGGGATCGCCGGAAACACCGAGGAGGAGGGTTGCGCGGCCGCCAGGCAACATCTGGCGATTGCCGAATCGATAGTGGCCGGCGCCAGCAGTCGAGCACAAAGTGACCTGGTGACCCACCTCGACAGAGCTGCCACATGGTTGAGTGGCCTCGTCCACCCCCAGCCCGGAGAGAGTACGGCGATCGGGCCGATGGACCTGGATCCCGACGAATGGCCACGGGAGAGGAAGTTAGCCGGGTCCGTTGCAGGGCGCATTCGTGACGACATCGTCAGCGAGGGCCGGTACGTCGGCGAAGTCCTGGGGTCGGAAGCCGATTTCGTTTCACGGTACGGGGTGAGTCGCTCGGTGTTCCGCGAATCGATTCGGATTCTCGAGCACTACAGCGTGGCTCGTATGCGCCGAGGACCAGGGGGAGGGCTGGTCGTTCTCGAGCCCGATCCGACCTCCAGCATCCGGACGATTGCCCTGTACCTGGACTTCCGCGGAGTGACGGTCGAGCACCTGCGCGCAGTGCGCGAGGAAGTCGAATTGGGCTGCCTCACAGCCGCGATGAGGTCCGGGATGCTTGACAAAGCAGAACTCTGGGGAGATCGACAGAGGCGCGATTCGAAGGCCGGCCGGTGCAGTACCTGCCTCCGGGATCGAGTCGCAACACTGAGCGGAGATCCGGTGCTGATGCTGTTCCGCTCCGTTCTGGCCACTCTCTGGGACGAGTACGGCACAGGCCGTCGACCAAGCGATCCCTGCCGCTCGACAGATCAGACACCGGACGACCGAGCCGAGCTCGATGCGATCGTCGACGCCATGGTTGCCGGCGACGAAGGGCTCGCCCAGTTCCGAATGAGACGACATCTCCGGGAACACCCAGGCTGGTGAGTCAGGCGTTCAAGCCTGAACTCATTCCCAGCACCGCATAGAACCGAACGTCACCCATCGGCGCCCCACTCGGCCATTCCATCGAGCGGAATCGACGCAAGACGTGTCGATCGACCCGCAACTACGATGAAGCAATGACACTCGTATTCGGCAACCTTGTCGACGGTTTCGATTGGGTACCAATGGGTCTCGATCAACAGGCCAGCCCCAGCTACTTCTGGAACGAAGGTGGACTCCTCGCGGACGCACCGGTCGACTTCGGCGCGACCTTCGAGGGGAACATGTTCGTCACCAGCAAGCCGATCGACAGGCCTCGTTTCAATCGCAATCCGCTGCGGGTGACTCCGGGATTCACTGTTCCTCGCCATCATCACAACATGGACGAGATGCTGTTCATGCTTGCGGGTGAGTACAACATCGAGCACTACGACAACGAGGAACCCGAAACGGTCACAGTGCGTGCCGGCGACATCTTCGTGAGCCGTGCCGGGACGGCGTACACGATGACCGCGGGAAGCGAAGGCGCAACCTACATCGAGACGTGGCCGACGCCGGTGACGGAACTCGAGACCTACTGGCACAACTATGGCTGGGTCGCAGCCAAGGGGGAGAATCGGTGACCGCGACATTGCAGGAAATCACCCACGACAACACCAGCCGCACCCTCGAGACGAAGAAGGGCGTGCTCCACTATCACGAGGCGGGAGACGGCCCCCCTCTGCTTCTTCTGCACGGCTCCGGTCCCGGTGTCAGTGGGTGGAGCAACTACCAGGGCAACCTGCCGATCTTCGCGAAACATTTCCGCACTCTGATTCTCGACTTTCCGGGATTCGGCAAGAGCTACTCGTGTGACGACAACCCTATGCTGGCGGCCCTTCCGGCGGTACTCGACTTCCTCGAAGGCATGGAGCTCGACGCGGTTCCGGTCGTCGGCAACTCCATGGGCGGCAGCATTGCCGCCCGACTCGCTGCCGGCCATCCCGAACGTGTGAAGCGACTGGTCACGATCGGCGGCGTCGGAACCCCCGTGTACAGCCCGGCGCCGTCCGAGGGAATCAAGCTCCTGGTCCAGTTCGTCGAAGACCCCACACGCGAACGCCTCGTGGCATGGATGGAATCCATGGTGTACGACACCGCTATCCTGACCGACGAGTTCGTCGAAAGTCGCTGGAAGGCAGCATCGGATCCCACGGCGCTGAGCGACGTCAGAAAGCTGTTCAATTCGGCAGCTCTCGCCGGAATGCGCGGACGGAACGGAGCAGCCGCTGTCAACC
>NZ_JBFUHV010000119.1:0-28337 GCF_056402215.1 Rhodococcus sp. P4_B6
GGATGACGCCGGCGGACACTTTCGGCCACATGCTGCACCAACCCACCCATCCGGCTCAGATCCGCCACCAGGTGCACACCCGTGACAACCTGACGCAGATCACGCGCCACCGGGCCCTGCAACGCCAACAACGCCATCGCCAGGTCCTCGCACGGACCGCGCAACTCCTCGATCTGATCGTTCAGATCGAACACCCGCTCCGCCAGGCTCAGGTCAGCGCGCACCAGGGCCTCGGTCGCCACCTGCACCGCATCCCCGGCCAGCCGGCACATCGACGCCAGACGGTCCGTCAGCTCGTCGAGCTGCTCGTGAAACTTCATCCGCATAACCATCATCCTCGTGCACCCGACGAAGACAGCACACCGGGACGTGTCATCTTCCCTGGTCAGACGGCTCGCCCAGGCCGCGGTTCTTCCCCGTCCACCCACGCGATCACATCGAACACCCGGAGCACGGAGATCTCCTCGGCGAGGCCGGCCTCCCCCCGGATCGACAGCAGCCGGCGGTGCAACGCCCCGTCGTCCGCCCGCAGCGCCTCCCGGGCCGGATTCAGATGTGCCCGCTCGTGCCCAGCACCCGACCACCGAAACCGAAGATCGGATACAGCCGGGGACGCTTACGGGCAATCAGCTTCGTCGTCTTCATCCCGCCCACGTCCCGCAGGCCGCGGAGGGCGGTTTCCAGCTCCCAGGCAGGCCACCCCGGGGTCAGCGGCTCCGGTTCATCGAAACCAGACCCCGATCCGGGCCCACCGCCGTCAGAGGAGCGTTCGAGGCCTCCGCCTCGGCGTCCAGGATCACCCCGCACCGCCGTCGGGGGGACCTGCGATCGAGGCCACGTCCGCGCCCGGTAGAGCGGCAGTCGACAAAGTGTCTCATTATCGTGTATTTCGTTGCTGCAGAGGAGCTCTCGTTTTCGGCTCCTGAACTAGCAGTAGCAACGCATCACGTCCTCGTCTCCGGCGTTGCTCGGGCATCGCCAGCCACGACCGATGATCCGGATCGGCCAACGCCTCGGCAAGGGCTCGGACTCTGCCGCGATCACTTCCCCTCATCCGTCCCCGATCGGCCACGGGGCTCTCGATAGCGCACGCCAACACCACGGCATCGTCGAGATGACGCCCCCGATCGCGGGGATCCTCGAGGTAGGCCGCGCCCTTGAGCACCAACGCCCCCAGGACGTCAGGCACACTCAACTTGGTTGACACCCCATCGATCTCGATCAGGCAGTCCACCGTCTTACGCAACGCGGACGTGCCCGCAGGAACGGCGAACACCTCACGTCCAGACACACTCGGCCGAAACCGGGGTGCCAGGTGATCGGCGACCATCACATCGACCTGCTCGACACCACCCGAACGTACGAAACGGTGCACCCGCCCCCTCACCGGCATCTGCAACTCGTATCCGATCTGCTCGAGCCGGGCGCGGACCCCGCCGAACGTCGCGGCACCGGTCTCGATATGCAAAATCATGTCGACATCGACCGTCGCCCGGGTCGGCGGCACACCCGCGCGCACCGCATGAAGCTGAACCATCAACCCGCCGATCAACGTCCACTGCTCCGACGGAATCAGCTGGGCGATCTCGGCGGCCTGCGGCCACGGCGGCCCCCACCCACCGACCGGTGCCTGCACCGTCCACACCGGCCGCTGCTCACCGGAAATCATCGAGCAACTCCCCCAGCACCCACGCCCCGGCGCTGCGCTCCCGAGTGTCGAGCGACTCCATCAAATCCACCGCAACCGCCGCCACCGGCAACGTCGTCGTCGTGAAAAACCGGTCCAGGCCAGTGACCACCCTCAACGTCACCTCCCCCTGACCGTCCGCCACCAAACCGAAGGTATCGATCACGCCGGCGAGGTCGTCGCCGACCACATACCCGTCCACAACACCACCACCCCTTCCCGACAAACCGAACCGGCCCGCCACCCCCGGAACCTGGGTCAGCGCACTGACACCGGTGGCCGCCACGTACCCGCCGGTGACAAGAGTGTTCAGATCATCGCCCCATCCCCGCATCCGGTGCACCCGCGCGCGCCGGCGGGCAAGAAACGCCACCTCAGTCGCGCTCGCCCGGCGCAGCCGATGCCTCAAACGACTCGCCTGCGAAGGAGAAATCCAATCCACCCCCACACCAGACAACATCGCCAACGCCGCCCACGCGACATCCCCGTTCCACGGCCGACCCCGATGACGGTCCGCCTGCGCCACACGGTGCACCGACCCCGCATCCAACAGCAACGCCTTCCCCACCTCCCGCGTCACCACCAACTCCCCCGCCCGCGCGAGACGAGTGACCTGCCGACCCGACACGCCCAGCTCGGCGGCCGCCGCCGACACCGACATCTCACCCATACATATATGGTCGCACTTGCGACCATATAGCGCAATATTCACAGTGCAGTGGGTAGAGACCATACTCGGTCAGAGCTCGAGGGCACGGTCACCCCGAGACGGCCCGCCGCGTCGGCGGCGAACCCCGGATTGACACAACTACAGCCGACTACGCTTGAGATCACGTCGTCGTGAGGAGATGCATGGGTGACAGCTGCGGACACCAAGCAGCGGGATCGATAGGTGATGGCCGAAATTGATCCGCTGACAACGCAGCGCGACCCGACTCCCGGAATCGAGTCGGAGTTGGCCGGGGCCGGCTTCGAAGGCGCCCACGAAATCGGGCGCGGCGGCTTCGGCATCGTCTACCGCTGCCGGCAGCCGGTCCTCGACCGGACGGTCGCGATCAAGGTGCTCACCGCCGATCTCGATCCGGACAACCTCGAACGGTTCCTGCGCGAGCAGCGCGCCATGGGCGCGTTGTCCGGCCACCCGAACATAGTCAACATTCTGCAGGTCGGCACCACGCCGTCCGGGCGGCCGTACATCGTGATGCCGTATCACTCCCGCGATTCGCTGGAGGCCCGGATCCGCCGGTCCGGCCCGCTCGGATGGAGCGAGGCGCTCGGGATCGGCATCAAGGTGGCCGGCGCACTGGAGGCCGCACACCGGATCGGCACCCTGCACCGCGACGTCAAACCGGCGAACATCCTGATCACCGACTACGGCGAGCCACAGCTGACCGACTTCGGTATCGCGCGCATCGCCGGTGGCTTCGAGACCACCGCGGGCACGGTAACCGGGTCGCCGGCGTTCACCGCCCCGGAGGTGCTCGAGGGGCGCTCGGCCACCGCCGCATCGGACGTCTACGGACTGGGCGCGACGCTGTTCTGCGCGATCACCGGGCACGCGGCATTCGAACGCCGCAGCGGCGAGCAGGTGGTGGCCCAATTTCTGCGAATCACCACGCAACCGGTTCCGGACCTGCGGGGCGAGGGCATCCCCGAAGACGTGTCCGCCGGCATCGAAGCCGCCATGGCCCGGAGTCCGGCCGATCGCCCCGCCGCCCCCGCCGAGTTCGGGGAGAACCTGCGCATGCTCCAGCAACGGCACGGCCTGATCGCCGACGACCTACCGCTGCCCCCCGACCCGACGGTCGCCCCCGACGACGAGCCCCCGGGCCGGTCCGCCTCGGGACGATCTACCTCGGGCCGGTACAGCGCCCAGCGGCGGTCCGGGGCCCGCGCCCCCACCCCACCGGCCCCGGAGACCCGGTTCCGCCCGCCGACACCGCCCCGGACGCTGGTGCACCGCGGCCGGTTGCTCGATCTGCTCCGGGCCGGGCAGCGGCGACGCCTGAGCGTCATCCACGCGCCGACCGGCTTCGGCAAGACCACGCTCGCCACCCAGTGGAGCGAGGTGCTGGCCGGGGAGGGGCTGGCCGTCGCCTGGCTGACCGTCGACCGCGACGACAACAATGTGGTCTGGTTCCTCGGACACCTGCTGGAGGCGATCCGGCGGGTGCGCCCCGCCCTGGCCGAGGACCTCGAGCAGGCGCTCGAACAGCACGGCGACGAGGCCGACCGATACGTGCTGACCGCGCTGATCAACGAGATCCACGCGGCCGGCGAACGCGTCGTGCTCGTCATCGACGATTGGCACCGCATCGGCGCCGCCGCGACCCTCGCGGCGATGGAATTCCTCCTCGACAACGCCTGCCACCACCTGCAGGTCGTCGTCACCACCCAGAGTCGCTCCGGCCTCCCCGTGAGCCGGATGCGGGTGCGCGACGATCTGGTCGAGATCGACTCGACCGACCTGCGTTTCGACGCCGCCGAAGCTCACGCCCTGCTCGTCGACCTGGGTGGCTTGATTCTCGAGCAGGACGACGTCGACGAGCTGACCGCGACAACCGAGGGGTGGGCGGCGGGCCTGCAGCTGGCGTCGTTGTCGCTCCGCGACAGCGACGACCCCGAACAGCTCATCGAGTCACTGTCCGGACGGCACCGCGCCATCGGCGAATACCTCACCGAGAACGTGCTGGACACCCTGGATCCGGACATGCTCGACTTCCTGCTCGCGACCTCGGTTGCCGAACGCCTCCATGGTGACCTGGCCGCCGCGCTCGCCCACGTCGACCACGGACAGATCATGCTCGAGCGGGCCGAGGAACAGGATCTGTTCCTGCGCGCGATCGACGACAACCGGGAGTGGTTCCGCTACCACCCACTGTTCGCCCAGTGCCTGCAGCAACGGCTCGAACGCGAGCACCCCGAGCGGATCACCGAACTCCACCGCATCGCCTCGGAGTGGTTCGCCGATCGCAAGCTGATCAGTGAGGCGGTCGACCATGCCCTGGCCGCCGGTGACCAGGAACGGGCCGTGGAGTTGGTCGAACGCGGGGGGACCTATCTGCTCGAGCACGCCCAGATGTCCACCCTGCTCGGACTCGTCGCGAAACTCCCGCCACGAATTGTGGTGTCTCGCCCTCTATTGCAGCTCGCAGTGGCGTGGGCGAACATCCTGCTGCATCGTGCTGAGCCCACACAGAAAGCACTCGAACTGGTTGAGTCCACACTCGGCGACGGCTCGGCCACCGCCGCCGAGATCGCCGAGCTACGGGCCGAGGCCGACGTGGTGAAGGCCGCGGTGGCATGTCGCGCCGACCGGGTGGAGGGCATCGACGAACTGGTCGGGGCCGCACTGGCGCGGCCGGACTCGTTCCGGCCCTTTGTCGTTTCCTCGGCCGCGGGCACAGCCACCTTCGCCGCGATCTACCGGTTCGATTTTGCCGAGGCGCTCCGACGGCAGCAGTGGGCCGCCCCCTACAACGCTCGGAACATCGGTCCGAACGGGGCGATGACCGGCCACTGTCTTGTGGGAATCGTCGCCAACGAACGCCTCGACATCCACCAGGCCCAGGACAGCTTCCGAACGGCCCTGCGGATTGCCCGGCGATCGGGTGGGAGCCATTCCTTCTCCGCTCGGCTCGCCGGGTCGCTGCTCGGCGAACTGCTCTCTGAGCAGGGCAGGCTCGACGAGGCGGAACGACTGCTCGACGAGGGCTGCAAGCTCGGCGCCGGCAGTGGCATGGTCGATTTCAAACTCGCCCGCTACGCTGCCGGAGCCCGGATCAAGGCGCTGCGCGGCGACCGAACCACGGCTGCGCAGCGACTCGACGAGGGTGCCCGGGCAGCCGCGTCGTTGCACCTTCCGCGGCTGCGGGCCCGAATCGAAAACGAACGGATCAGGCTGGGTCTTCCCCCGACTGCCGGGCTCGAACCACCGCCGCTGGCCGAGTACACGACGCGCCGGCGCCCGGTCGACGGCATCGACGCGATCACCGCGCAGCTCGAGGCGGAGACCGCCATCAGGCTGCTGGCCGCGGCAGACTCCCCCGAACCCACCCGAATCGCCTGCACCTGGGCGCAGGAATGGGTGAACATGCTCGACGGCTCGGGACGGCGGCGGGCCCTGCTGCAGGCCAAACGCCTGCTCATCGTCGCCCTGGCCGCGGCAGAGCGCACAACCGAGGCAAAGGGGCTACTCGCCGCGGTCACCACGCAGTGCGCCGAGCTCGGAATGACCCGGTACCTGCTCGACAGTCCGATCCGCGTCCGCGAACTCGTCGCCGACCTGCGCGACGACTCGCTCGCCGGGCGGTGCCCACCCGAATGGGCGCCCGTCCCAACGTCCTTCCTCACCGACATGCTGACCACGGACACCACCGTCGACGTGGCGTGAGACGCACTGCCCGCGCCGCCTACGCCAAGCCCCACTCCCAACCGTGCCGTGATAGCCAATTCATTCTGATCACGCCCTTTGAGTGCGAGTCGGTTCCGATCGGTTCAGAGTCTGGTCGTGCGACTCTGCTCGAGACATCGCAAAAAGCCGGGATGGGTGGGCCGACGACCACCCTTCCCGGCTTTTGTGCTCGATTACTCCGTCAGGTGCTGTTCCAAGTCTCGACCCCGACCGCGTCGATAGATCACAGCTCCGTAGATTGCACCGAACACCGGAAGTAGAGGCATCAACGCGACGACGAGCGAGTCGCTTCCAGTCACTTCCTGGTAATGGGTGATGATGATCGCGCAGATACTCGTCAGCCCGATCCCGGCCAAGGTCGGGGCGAGGCGGGCGGACCAGGTTCCCTCGTTCACCAAGCCCTTGAACGACGCCGTGACGACGCTGATACAGCATCCGATCATCAACGCGGTCAACGAGAGCGACGTGATACCGGAAACCGCGGGGAAGAGATTGATGATCGGATCGGACTGGGCGATGACGAACGGTGCCAGAACGGCGATGGAGATCGCGATTTGGAAGAAGCCGCTGATGTAGGGGGTGCCGTATCGCCGATGAATGGTGGCGAAGCGGGACGGGAGTAGCCGCGACCGTCCCAGCGCGAACATGTATCGGGCCGCCATGTTGTGGAATGCGACTCCAGAGGCGAGGAAGCTGAATGCGACGATGATGCTCAGAGCCCCGCCTGCCCAGCTACCGAGGTAGATGTCGGCGGTTCGGAAGATGAGGCTGCCCGGATCTTCGGCGGCAACGGCCTGGACATCGTCGAATGCCGCGACGATCGACCATGTCGATCCCATGAAAACCAGGACCAGGAGAACCAGCGCGCTGTAGGTCGCCACCTGGATACTTCGTCGCGCCGCTTTGGCTTCTTCACCGTAGATCGCGGTCGCCTCGAAGCCGGAGAACGACAGGATGCAGAACACCAGCGACAGGGCGATGTTGCCGTGGAACATCTGGTTCGGGCTGAAGACGTCTATGCTGAAGCCGCCTGAGCGCTGGATCAGGATGGCGATGCCCAACCAGATGATGATGGCGAACTGCGCGATCGAGATGACCGTGGTCACGGTCTTCGCGATGCCGACGCCGATGTAACCGAGGATGGCGGTAACGACCAGGGCGACCGCGCCGTAGAGATACCAGGGTAGGTGAATACCGGCATAGGTACTGACAGCAATGTCAGTGAAATACCCTGTTGCCGCGATCATCCCGCCGGCTGCGAGATTGTAGGCAATGGTTGCGACGAAGGCGGCTCCGGCGCCGGTGGCCTTCCCGAGTCCGAATCCGATGAAGGCGTAGTAGGCGCCCGCGTTGAAGACTCGTCGGCTCAGCACGACGTATCCGGCGGTGAAGATCGCCAGGAGGGCTCCGACGAGCAGGAGGAGCCCGACCATTCCGCTGCCGACACCGAAGGCCAGGCCGAGCGAGAGGTTCGAGGCCATTGCGGTCAGCGGTGCGGCGGCGGCCACAACCATGAAGACCATCCCGGGGATACCGATGGTGTTCCGTTTGAGATGAGCGGATACAGACTCTCCCGCTGCGAGTTCTTGTTGGGCGGTCATGGTTGTCTCCTACGATAGGAAGGGGGCGCGTCCGCGCCGAGAGGGACGCGCAGACCGGGAGGGCCCGAGTGTGGGGAATGCGCGAGGAGGATTGCGCCTAGCGGCCGAAGTCGGGGATCAGTCGAGACCCAATCTTGTTGTTCGACTCAGTGTTCGGTGCGGCCCGGGAAGATGAACTCACCGTGGTCGTTGTATGTCCACGGCAACTCCTCCCGACTTGGGGAGGGTTCGAGCAGCTCGATCACGTAGTGGGTGACCGTCTCGTCCTGAAGATTTCGAATCCGGTGGGGATTGAGGGGTTTGGAAGTACCGACGGTCTTGTACAGCACGAAGCCGGGCTCCGCGTTCTGCACGATCCCCCACTCGTCGTCCCCGAGTTCCTGCCCCTGAACCTTGCCGGCCTCCGGCCAGATCACGACGTGATCGTGGTGGTGCTGGTGAAAGTCGAAYATCCCGCCGGGTGGAAGGGTCATGGTCCACACTCGAACCCGGTCGTTCTCGAAGATGAGGGTGTCGCCGGGAGTCGGCGGGATCGGATTGGGCTTCTCGGACATGCGTTCTCCTGTGAATCTTGTTGGTGTTGTGCCGATGCCCTCTGTAGATGCGGCGCGCAACGATCATGGGCCAACAGTCAGGTCGAGTATCGCCTGAATTCGGACGATTGGATTCAAAACGACGTTTTTGGATCTCGTGTGCCGAAAGCATGCCACCGACATCGCGACTAGTCAATGGTGGGTTTACTCAGGTAAACGCACGTCAAATCAATGTTTCGGCTAAGTATCGCTGCCGTTTGCGCGGCCGACCAGCCGAGCGCACCGACATTTGCCCCGCAAGTGCCCGTTGCTTTGGTCAACGCGCTCCCTGTAGCTTTAGGATGCATCCCACACTGTTAGAACTGGATCCTATTTGTGGTGTTCGTTCTCAGCCGTGGCCAACATGCACCCTATGAGGGAGGCTCAATGAGTTTCGTATCTCCGTCCGACTTCCGCACTCGTCCCGATCTGCGGGGCACCTTCGGTATGTGTGCCTCCACGCACTGGCTGGCAACCCAGACCGCGCAGTCGGTCCTCGAACGTGGGGGTAACGCCTTCGATGCCTCGACGGCGGCCGCCTTCGTGCTATACGTCGTCGAGCCGCACCTGAACGGGCCGGGTGGAGACCTGGTGGCCATCGTGGCCCCGGCCTCGGGGGAACCATCCGTTCTGGTCGGGCAGGGCCCCGCGCCGGCCGGCGCCACGATCGACCATTTCCGCGCCGAGGGACTGGACATGGTTCCGGCTGCAGGGGCGCTGGCTGCCGCGGTACCTGGCGCTGTGGACGCATGGCTGCTGCTCCTGCGCGACTACGGCACGTGGGAGCTCGCGGATGTGCTCGCGTATGCGATCGACTATGCCGGCAACGGACATCCCCTTTCCGAGCGCGTCGGTGCTGTGATCGGGACGGTGGCAGAGATGTTCGCCGAGTATTGGCCCACCTCGGCGGCGTTGTGGATGCCCCAGGGCGTGCCACCGGTCGCCGACGTGATGTTCCGCAATCCGGCGTTCGCGAACACACTCGACCGACTCGTTTCGGATAGTCGGCACGCACCGACTCGGGATACGCGTATCGAGGCTGCTCGCACAATCTGGAAGAGCGGATTCGTCGCCGAGGGAATCGAATCGTTCGCCCGCCATCCGCACCGGCATTCGTCCGAATCGGATCATGCCGGGGTCGTTACGGCTGGGGATATGGCGTCGTTCAGTGCCCACTACGAAGCTCCGGTCGCCTTCGAGTTCCGAGGACACACCGTCCTGAAGGGCTCGTCGTGGGGTCAGGGTCCGGTGCTGCTGCAGGCACTCGCCATTCTCGACGGCTTTCCCGACGAGCAGATCGATCCTTCCACCGCGGTCGGTGCACACCACGTACTGGAGTCGCTCAAACTCGCGATGGCCGACCGTGACGCGTACTACGGGGAGAATCTGTCGTCCGAACAGCTGGAACTTCTACTCTCTCCCGAGTACGCATCGGTGCGCCGGAAGGAGATTGGCGAGAGAGCATCCCAGGAGTTCCGTCCCGGGGCGTGCGGCCTCGACCCGTTCTTTCCGCCACTCGTCGAAGATACCGACGCTCCGCGCGGGGGGTCCTCCGGGGAGCCCACCGTGTCGGTGACCGGTGAAACCCGCGGTGACACGTGCCACCTCGATATCATCGATCGTTGGGGGAATGCGGTGTCCGCCACACCCTCCGGTGGGTGGCTCCAGTCCTCACCGACGATCCCTGAACTCGGATTTGCGTTGGGTACCCGGCTCCAGATGACCTGGCTCGACCCAGCGAGTCCGTCCGCGCTGCGGCCGGGTCACCGGCCGCGGACCACCTTGACCCCGACGATGCTTCTCCGTGGGACGGAGGTCGTCGCCGCCCTCGGCACCCCGGGCGGCGATCAGCAGGATCAGTGGCAGCTGTCCTACTTGCTGCGCACACTGGTCGGCGGGTACACGCCGCAACAGGCAATCGACGCCCCCACATTCCACACGACCTCGATGCCGAGCTCGTTCTGGCCACGCCGATGGACCCCCGGTGGCGCGGTCGTCGAGGACCGCCTCGGCGTGGACGTCATCACCGGGCTCCGAGAGCGCGGGCACCGGATCACCGTAGCCGGAGGTTGGAGCCTCGGCAGGCTCAGCACGGTCACCAGGAACCCTGCCACGGGTGTGCTGGGGGCCGCAGCCAACGCCCGGGGTGCCCAGGGTTATGCCGCGGGTCGCTAACACGGCGGCGCGGAACGTACGTCAGGGCGCGAACGACTGATGCGACCGTTTGATGATCAGCTCCCGAGCCCGGCGTGAGTGCTCGATCATCAGGTCCCGGGCGAGGTTGCCGTCGCGTCGGTCGATCGCATCAGCGATCGCCGCATGCGCGGCCGCGTTCTCTTCCAGAAGCCGTGGATCAGCGTCCAGTGCTGTCCACGTCAGATTGCGGGGAATACGGTGATGGAGCGAATCGACGGTCGCGCGCAATTGATCGTTACCGGAGGCTGCGAGGACGGTGTCGTGGAAGGCATTGTTGGCGTGAACCCAGCCGGCCCGCAGTTCCTCCGGGTCGGCTTCGCCCGTCAGCGCCTGCTCCACCACCCCTCGGAAAGATTCGACCGCATCGAACAGCTCCCGTAGTTGCGTGTAGGTGATCTGYCGGGCGGCCTCGTGGGCGGCGTGCCCCTCGAGTACCGCCCGCACCTCGAACACTTCGAGGAGCTCACGCATCGACGGCAGCTTCGGTCGTGCACCGCGGTTCGGGACGATCTCCACCACCCCGAGTGCCTGTAGTTGTGCAAGGGCCTCACGGATGGGCATCCGGCTGACCCCCAGTTCCTGGGCGAGTGGCTCCTGCCTGATCCACGTTCCGAAACTGTAGGTGCCGCGACTGATGCGGTCCTGGATGGTCTCGACGAGCTGCTGAACCAGAGGAGAAGTCGCTGCGCCTTCGTCGGGGACGCCGACGACCGGTTCTGCCATGCCTGATCCCTCCGCCCTTGAATCCGTTTTTGGATCCCTTGTCACTCTAATGGGATCGCGGGTGACCGAATGCCCGGTCCATCCTGAGTGAGTCACGAAAGGTTACGAATCATGTCGAGGATGCCTGTGTGGGCCATGGTGGCCACCCCATTCGATGCGAATGCAGAGCGGATCTGCGAGCCGTCGCTGCGCGCGCTTACCCGGGAGATGCTGTCTCGAGGCTGCTCGGGCCTCATCGCGCTAGGGGTCATCGCCGAACCCGACTCGCTCTCGTTGGCGGAGAAGTCACGGGCATTGGCGGTCATCCTGGACAGCGCAGGGCCCGCACCCGTCGTCGCTGCGTCCACGAATCGGAACCCGGACGAGGCCGCGAATGAGCTCCGTGTGTTCGCCGCTCAATTCAGTGGCCGCCTGCATGCGGTGATGGTTCCGGTCCTGTCGCCCGACCCAGTAGAGCTGCGCCGCGCTCTGGTCGCCACGCATTCGATCACACAGCTGCCGGTGCTGCTGCAGGATCTTCCCGCTGCCACCGGGGTCACGATCGCGATCGATCACCTCCAGGAGGCGGTGACCGGGCTGGATTTCCTGTATGGAATCAAGTGCGAGTGCCCACCAACTTTCTTGCGGATCCGCCAGTTGCGAGAGGTCACGGAGGCGCATCTGATGACGGGTTTCGGGGGCCTCGGTCTGGTCGACGATGTGCTGGCTGGTGCCGACACCGTCGCGGCAGGAATCACGGTGCCGGAAGTCCTTGTCGACGCGGTCGACCTGTTGGCCGCGGGCGAGGTCGGTGGCGCGAGGGAGGTGATCGGGCGTTCCGCGGGCTTGATCAACTTCGAAACTCAGGCGCGCACCAGCATTGCTATCCGGAAGGAACATTGGCGCCGCCAGGGCGTCATCGCCCACTCGACGGTCCGGCCGCCGTCGTTGCCCTATCTTGTCGAGTTCGACGAGCACAGTCGAGGGCATGGGTTCGTTCTCCCATGCGCGGGTATCCAGCAGCCGTAGGGGCGGTGTTTCCCGCTATCGTGGTCCGCCATTGGTACACCTCGGACACGGTCAGCCAGGCCAAGTGGTGGTGATCGGCGAAGTCGACTGCCTCGGCGCGATCGGCCATGCGCCGGTCGTCGACAGTGCTGACGAGTGTGGCCATGACCGCGGCAGGCGTCTGGTCGGCTGCACGGGTGAGTTCCAGTGCCGCCTCGGCGCGGTGTGGTCGTTCCAGTAGGCCGCCGGTCGCGGTGCGAATCGGCACGGTGTGACCCGGACGGGTGAACCACTCTCGCTGGGAGGTCGGGTCCGCGAGTGCCCGCGATGTCACGGCCCGGTCGTGGGCGGAGATGCCGGTGCCGACGCCGTCGATGGCATCCACCGATACCGCGTAGTCGACACCGGTGGTGGCGTAGTGCATCGGGGGAAGACCCAAGCGATCACATGCGGCCGGCGGCAGAGCGATGGTCACGAATCCCGAGGTGTGCCGGACGAGAAAATCCATTGTGGTGGTCGACACCGACGCGGCACTGCACACGAGTTCGGCTTCCACAGCGTCGGCTCGGTCGGTGCAGACGAGAACGATTGGGGCGCCCGCGGCGAGCGCTCGCACCGCAGCTTCGATGCGGTGGGTTACCGCTGTCGGAACGGGTCCGTTCCCGCACGAGCGAAGACTCGGAAGCATATTTTTCAGCCAGAACACTGGAATGCGAATACTCATTCCACTATGGTAGCTGTCACACCTCCAAACGGCACCGCATTTTCCGCAACGACCGTACGAAGAGGACACCAACCACAGGAGTTCACGATGCCCACCACCGCACCCTCCGTCGCCGGCGCACTGCCCACCAGCCGTGACGAGGTCGTCCGGCGAGCGAAGGAATTGCGTCCGATCCTCGCAGAGGCCGGACCGTCGATCGACGCCGCAGGATCCGATCCCACCGACAACATGCGCCTGCTCGGCGAGGCCGGTCTGCACGCCCTCAACGTCCCGGCCGCACTCGGCGGACTGTGGGACGGACCGTCATTCGGGGGCTGGCGACACACCATCGAGACCCTCGCGGAAATCTCTGCCGGCGACGGCTCGACAGGTCAGTGTTGGCTCAGCGGCGCGTTGGTCGCTCGCGAAATCTTCGACGCACCGGAGCTGCCGTCGGAGACGCGCGAGCAGCTGGCCGACGAGGTACTCCATCGCGGGCGTCGATTCGTGGCCTCGAACGCAGAAACAGGCGGAAACGGACGCGTAGTCGGGCGCAAGGTTCCCGGCGGCATCGTCGTCGACGGCACGAAGACCTTCAACACCAACAGCGGCGGCGGCGGCCAGGACATCACCAGCGTCAGTTTCGCACTCCTCGGCGACGACGAGCAGCTCGAATCGAGCACCCGCCACCACGCGCTGATCCGGCTCGACAATCCCGCACTGACACTGCACCACGACTGGGACAACATGGGCCAGCGCGGAACGTACAGTCAGACCATTGACTACCGCGAGGTCTTCGTACCCGATGGGTGGCACTTTCCGGCCCACGCAGCAGATCCCTACTTCTTCTGCGCTGCAATGCTTTTGCACGCCGGACTACTGCAAGGCATCGGGGAGGGCGCATATGACGCAGCGATCGCCTACCTGCAGAAGCTCAACCGCCCGAGTATGCCGAAGTTCGGAACGGCTACCAATGATCCGCTGATGCACYGGCAACTCGGCGAGATGTCGAGCGAGCTCGCTGCCTCGCGTGCACTGATGCTCACCGTCGCCGAGCAGCTCGAGTCCCCCGCCCGGGATGCCGAGCCCGCCGAGATGGCGATTCGCGGATTCCGCGCCAAGGTCGCCAGCACCCGGGCAGGTCTCGAGGTTTCCTCCCGCATTCACGACCTGACCGGCGCACGCAGTACGTCGAACACGTACCGCCTCGATCGATTCTGGCGCAACGCACGCACCTTCGGCAGTCATGACTCGATCGATGCGAAGAACGCGTTTATCGGCGCGTTCGATCTCGCCGGCGCATTGCCGGCGATTCCCGAATACATCCGCATCTAACCGGTCTGCCCGGACACCTCTCGGCTCGAGCATGGGCCTGAAGCCTGCTCGACGGGGACCAACACAGGAGGACAGTATGAGTGCAGAATCAGCACCATCGACTGCGCAGCACATCACGGATCTGGTAACCCATGTGGATTACCGTCAGTTCGCTCCGCCTGCGCTGGTCGAACCTCGCGCGTGTGAAGTCCTGCCGGGGGCCGTGAGTTACCTCGACCTGCCCTTCGCCTCGGAGGCCGGCTGGCGACCGCTGCGCCTCGACCTGCACGTGCCCAAGAGAACCGAGGCGGCCCCCGTCGTGGTCTACGCGCATGCGGGCAGCTTCCTCGCCGGTATCAAGGAAATGGGCCCCTGGCACTCACTTCCCGGGCAGGGCATCGCGGTGGCGTCCGTCGAGTACCGGCTGTCAGGGGAGGTGCAGTTTCCCGAGCCGATCGAAGATGTCCGCGCCGCGATTCGCTGGGTTCGCGCGCACAGTGACCGATTCAACCTCGATGCCAGCAGAGTCGCCGGATGGGGTAGTTCTGCAGGTGCCTATCTGATGTTGATGGCCGCGCTCGACGGACCGAGCCCGGGGGGTCGCCCCCTCGGCGAGCACCTCGACGAGTCGGCGCAACTCTCGGCGGTGGTCGATCACTACGGAGTCACCGACCTCGCTGAACTGCGCGCCGATGCCCATATGGACCCAGCCGTCAGCATCGACGATTTCGACGAGGTGATCCGCCGATTCCTCGGCGATGCCCACCGATGCAATGTCGCAACATCCTCGGTACCGAGCCTCGTCCGGCAAGGGGCGCGGCTTCCTCCGCTGTTGATCATGCACGGTGACGATGATCGGCGAGTCGGGATCGGACAGAGCCGGCGGCTCCACGAGGCCGTCGCGGTCTCGGGTGGACACTCGGAGATGGTGGTGGTGCCCGGGGCCGACCACGGTGACGCTGTGTTCGCACAGGATCCGCTGGTCTCGGAAGTCGTTCGATTCCTCGAGCGAGTGTGGGCTGGCCCCGAGACGGGAGAATGAACGGATGACCTCGAGACCTACGTCCGAACGCACCGCCCCCAAGCAGAAGCGCAGCGTGCGCTCGGAACAGCAAATCCTTGCGGCGGCGGTTGCCCTGCTTACCAGTGAGGGATTCTCCGAATTCACCATGTCGTCGGTGTCCGACGAATCGGGGGTGTCGATTGGCGGTGTCTATCGGCGCTTCCCGAATCGCGAGGCACTTCTCCGGCAGGTCAAGGAAGAGGTGATGACCGACTTGGAGGCCGTGGTCGAAGAGCGTCTCGCTGCCGAACCCAACAAGCTCACCAAGGTTCTCGACACCTTCACCGAGGTCTTGTCTACCGAATACTTCGCCCGGAGCCGGCTGTTTGCCTTCATCTTCGTCCACAGCGCCGATGACAGCGCCATGCGGCGGCGTGGGTTCGATTTCCACACCCGGATGAAGCAGATGCTGCTGGAAGCGGTGCGGCGATGCGGCGAGGTATCCGGTGATGACCTCGATTCGGCCGTCGATATCGCCTACGAGGTCATCATGCAAAGCCTGCTGATGCGAGTCACAACGGCCGGCAGTGTCGCGGCCGACGAACCCACCTATGCCGGTCGACCCGATTCCGGCACCTATGCCACCGAACTGGCGCGCGTAGCGCGCCTGTATCTCATCGAGCGCTGCGGCTGAACTCTCGCACGCGGCGCTCCCCATCAGGAGAATGCAAGTGACTACCCAACACGTACTCGATCACGCGGGCCTGCGGGCGCTGTACGGATCCTTTCCGACCGGTGTTGCAGCGGTCGGCGCTCACATCCAAGGAACACCAATCGGCATGGCGGCGAGCTCATTCACCTCCGTGTCGTTCGATCCCCCGCTGGTTTCTGTTGCCGTCCAGAACACCTCCCGTACCTGGCAGGTCCTGCGCACGGCGCCTCGAATCGGGATCACCATCCTGGCTCGGCACCAAGCCGCGACCTGCCGACAGCTCTCACTGCGCGAGGGCGATCGGTTCGCGGACGTGCCCTGGTCGCGCACCGCGCAGGGGGCGTTGCACATTGCCGGTGGAATCTCCACTCTCGACTGCTCACTGCACGCCGAGGTCGACGCCGGCGACCACGCCATCGCCTTGTTCGCCGTGCACGATTTCACTCTTGCCCCGATAACAGATCCGCTCGTCTTCCACGCAAGCTCATTCAAACAACTCGCCGCGTCCTGACCGACCAGGTCTCGATCAGCCGCCCCCTCCAGCTCTTCTTCCTTCAGAAAGTCCGCTATGTCTATAAGTACATCCGCGTCGAAACCGACTGCGCCCGTGAGATTGTCACCGGAATCGAYGACCCTGCCCCTCATGATCGTCTTGACGTTCGTCACCGGTGTCGTCGACTCCGTCGGCTACCTCGGGCTGGACCGTGTCTTCGTCGGCAACATGACCGGTAACATCGTCATCCTCGGGATGGGCCTGGCCGGTGCCGACGAACTGCCAGTGCTCGGCCCCGCAATCGCCCTCGTCGCCTTCACCGCAGCCGCATTCGTCGCAGGCTTGGTGCTGCGCACGCAGCCCTCCGGCTGGACGAACCGAGTGAGCATGTGCCTGGCGGCGGGGTCTGCGGCGCTGACCGGATGCACGGTTGCGATCTTCATGATCGACACTTCCGTCAACACCGCTGGGCAACTCGTCATCGCGGCCGCAACCGCCGCCACGATGGGGACACAAGCCGCAGTCGCCCGTAAGGTCGGAGTAAAGGACATGACGACCGTCGTGGTGACTTCCACACTGACCTCACTCGCCAGCGAGTCCTGGATGTCAGGGAGTGGGTCGGCACTGTGGAATCGCCGGATCGGTGCCATCCTCGCAATCCTGGTTGGCGCGGTAGTCGGTGCGATCATATTGCGGCACAGTCACCTCGGCATGGCAATGGCCCTCGCCGCGGCCCTCACAGTCGCGGTCACAGTGACCGGACACATCCGCATCGACCGCCGCTGACGCGGCGCCCTGCGGCCGACGGCGTTTCCAACGTCTGCTCGACATGGATGCACGATTGGCTCACCGTCAATCGCCCGAGTCTGACAGTCGGATCCAACGCTATTGCAACCCGCGATTTTGGTGCACAATTGCCGGTCACAGCACGGAACCATCTCGAGCATCGAGACACCTGCGATCGTGCGCTCCACCCGTCGATCGCCAAGTAGCGCGACGAGTCGATACAACTCGTCGGCTGGTTGCCGCCACCTGGGTGCGCACATCCACTTCCCGTGCATCAGATCACACCCATATATTCTTTCCCGCTTGGCATTTCATGGCAGCGACTCAATGGCGGTCGACTCAGATGGTCGCAAAGGTCAGCAACGGAACCCCAGGCTCCGCGGCACGATTCATCGAACCGAAACCCCGGAGAATGTCGGACTCTCGGGATCATCAGGACCGCGGAGTATTTCGAGAAACTTCCATTCGATGCGCAAGCTCCACGCTTCGAGCTCTCGGATTGTAGCACTGGGCGCCGAGTAGGCGGATGTCGGCATGACCGAAATAGGGCATAGCGCGCATCTTGATACATCGCCCCAAACTAGGGTTGAGCATATTGCTCACTATCGGATTTGAGTCTTGCGCATCTTGCTAACCAATGATTCGCTATCCCCACAACATGCCTATGCGGCAGTCGCCGCGCGTCGGAGGTATCCCGTGATCGACCCCACCATCGCACCCCTACAACTCGTCACCGAGGACGGGCTACGCGTCGACGATCAGGAGCTCGCGCCGCTGGTCGCAGACATCGACACCCAGCGGCTGCTGGATCTGTACGAAGATCTCGTAGTGGTGCGGCGCATCGATTCCGAGGCCACAGCGCTGCAGCGCCAAGGCGAACTCGGCTTGTGGGCACCGCTTCTCGGCCAGGAAGCAGCGCAGGTCGGGTCGGCCCGGGCGCTCGCCGAGGACGACTTCGTCTTCGCGAGCTATCGAGAACACGGGGTCGCGTACTGCCGCGGCGTAGATCCGACGCACATGCTTCGATTCTGGCGAGGGTCAACACATTCGGGATGGAACCCGCTGCAGTACCGGATGACCACTCCGGCGATCATCGTCGGGTGCCAGGCCCTGCATGCCACGGGGTACGCGATGGGCACTCAGCTCGAGGGTGCCACGGCCGCGACGATCACGTACTTCGGTGACGGCGCAACCAGCCAGGGCGACATCTCCGAGGCATTCGGTTTCGCGGCCAGCTTCCAGGCACCGGTCGTCTTCTTCTGCCAGAACAACCAATGGGCGATCTCCGAACCGGTGTCGCTTCAGACGAAGGTGACCATCGCCGAACGGGGTCGCGGTTTCGGGATTCCGTCCGTCCGGGTCGACGGCAACGACGTCCTCGCCGTTCTCGCCGCTACCCGGGACGCCCTCGCGGGCGCGCGAGAGGGCAACGGCCCAATGTTGATCGAAGCGGTTACCTACCGGATGGGTCCGCACACCACTTCCGACGACCCCACCCGCTACCGGAATTCGTCACTCGACGAGGAGTGGAAACTGAAAGATCCACTGGATCGGATCAAGAAGTTGCTCGAGCGAGAAGGTGTGCTTGATGACACCTACCTCGCACGCGTACAGGCTCAAGCTGACGCCACCGCAGCCGAATTGCGCCGTGGTTGCCTCGAGACCGTCGAGCCCACCGCCATGTCCCTGTTCGACCACGTGTACGCCGACCCTCATCCCCTCGTCGACGACGAGCGCCGACAGTTCGAGACCTACCTCGCCAGCTTCGAAGGACCAACACGATGACCACCACACTCCCCTTGGGTAAGGCTCTCAACGCCGGTTTGCGGCGCGCCATGGAGGACGACCCGAAGGTTCTGCTCATGGGTGAGGACATCGGACAGCTCGGCGGCGTCTTTCGGATCACCGAGGGTCTGCAGAAAGACTTCGGCCCACATCGGGTCATCGACACTCCGCTTGCTGAATCAGGGATCCTGGGCACCGCAATCGGTCTGGCGGTGCGCGGCTTCCGTCCCGTCTGTGAGATCCAGTTCGACGGTTTCATCTACCCGGCGTTCGATCAGATCGTCTCTCAGGTCGCCAAGCTGCATTATCGGACCGGCGGCAATGTCAAGGTCCCGATCACCATCCGCGTCCCCTACGGCGGGGGTATCGGAGCTATCGAGCATCACTCTGAGTCACCGGAGGGCTACTTCGCCCAGACCGCCGGTCTGCGCGTGGTCACCTGCGGCAACGCCGCCGACGCGCATCTGATGATTCAGCAGGCGATCGCCTCGGATGATCCGGTGCTGTTCTTCGAACCCAAGCGACGGTACTGGGAGAAGGGCCCGGTCGACCTCGACGCCGGTCCGGATGCCTTCCCGCTGCACAAGGCTCGGACTGTGGTGGAAGGTACCGATGCCACGCTGCTGGCGTACGGCCCGCTGGTGACGACAGCGGTGCAGGCCGCGACGGTGGCGGCGGAGGAAGGAACGTCGCTGGAGGTCATCGACCTGCGTTCGCTCTCGCCTCTCGACATGGACACGATCGAGGCTTCGGTACGGAAGACCGGACGGCTGATCGTCACCCACGAAGCGCCGGTGTTCCTCGGAATCGGAGCCGAGATCGCGGCGCGAGTGACCGAACGGTGCTTCTACCACCTCGAGTCCCCGGTCCTGAGGGTCGGCGGGTTCACCCTCCCCTATCCGCCCGCGAAACTCGAGCAATTCTTCCTGCCCGATGTCGACCGGATCCTCGACGCCGTCGACAGATCGATTGCCGCGTAGCGCACCAGAACGGAACCACACCATGCCTGAAGTAAGAAGTTTCCTGCTGCCCGATCTCGGGGAGGGGCTGACCGATGCGGAACTGATCTCCTGGTTCGTGGCCGTCGGGGACACCGTCGAGCTCAATCAGATCATCGCGGAGGTCGAAACGGCCAAGGCCTCTGTGGAGCTTCCGTCCCCGTACGCCGGTACGGTGACCGCCCTGCACGCCGCGGCGGGAGCAACCGTCGACGTCGGCACCGCGATCATCGACATCGACACCGGCGAAGACCCCGCCGCACCGGCAACCCCCGCCGCACCGCAAACCTCCGCTGCCGCGCAGGCGGAGACGGGCACGCCGGAGCGCATCCCCGTCCTGGTCGGTTACGGGGTGGCCGGTGACGGCGGTAGCCGACGGCGTTCGCGCCCCGCGGCTGCCGACACTGCAAAGGACCGAAGCGATGCGGCGGGTGGGTCGTCAGCGGAGGCACGTCCGCTCGCCAAACCACCGGTGCGGTTCTACGCGCAGCAGCAGGGCGTGGACCTCGCTGAGGTCCCCGCCACGGGCCCGCACGGTGACGTCACCCGTGATGACGTCACCGATTACCTGGCGGCGCGTCAGGCATCGGAGACCTCACCGGAGTCGTTCTCGACCCCGCCTGTCGTCGCCGGGAGCACCCTCGGCGACGAAACCCGAGTCGCGATCAAGGGGGTCCGCAAGCACACCGCAGCCGCGATGGTCACCAGTGCGTTCACCGCGCCGCACGTCACCGAGTTCGTCACTGTGGATGTCACCCCAACGCTCGAGCTCCTCGACAGATTGCGTGCGCACCGACGATTCACCGATGTGCGGCTGACCCCGCTGGCGTTGATCGCCAAGGCGCTGCTCATCGCCCTTCGGCGGAACCCCAGCCTGAACTCGCACTGGGACGACGAAGCCCAGGAGATCGTGACCAAACACTATGTCAACTTGGGGATCGCGGCCGCCACGCCCCGGGGCCTCATGGTTCCCAACATCAAGCACGCGCACCGGCTGGGTCTGCGTGAGCTTGCCGACGCGTTGGTCGACCTCACTCGCACGGCCAAGGAAGGCAAGACCAGACCTGCGGATCTTGCCGGCGGCACCATCACAATCACCAATGTCGGAGTCTTCGGCGTCGACGCAGGCACACCGATTCTCAACCCCGGCGAAGCGGCGATCCTGTGCTTCGGAGCCATTCGCAACCAACCCTGGGAATTCGAGGGCGACATCGCTCTGCGCTCGGTGACCACGTTGAGCCTGTCCTTCGACCACCGGCTGGTCGACGGAGAGCAAGGGTCGAAATTCCTCGCCGACATCGGCCGCATCCTGTCTGATCCGCTCGAACTCGTCGCGCTCGGATGAGCACCATCGATGAGACCCTGACACGGAGAAGGCACATGCACACCCACAACCACGGTGCGCTCGGGTTCGCCGAGCGGCAGATCGGTCGCCTGATCACCGTTCACCGGCGGCGAGACGGATGGCGCTGCGGCCAACCGGGACGCGTCACGATGGTCGCCCCATCACAGGGGCGACCGTGCTGGCTCGTCGAGTATCCCGACGGAGCCCACGATGTCGTACCCGTCGCGGACCCCGGTTACCACTACACCCTGCACTAGGCACTTGCGACAACTACCCGAACGCTGTCGCTAGAGAGGAGATCAGCGATGACTCGGACACCGGACCTCGTCGTCCTCGGAGGTGGGTCGGGTGGTTACGCCTGCGCGTTCCGAGCCGCCCAGCTCGGTCTGTCCGTCACCCTCGTGGAGAAGGACAAAGTCGGTGGAACCTGCCTGCACCGCGGATGCATACCCACCAAAGCACTCGTGCACGCGGCCGAAGTCGCCGACACCGTGCGCGACGGCCATCGGTACGGGGTGCGTGGCACTTTCGACGGTATCGATAGCGACCAGGTGCACAACTACAAGGACGGCGTCGTCGCCAAGCTGTACAAGGGTCTGCAGGGACTCGTCACACACCACGGCATCGAGGTCGTCACCGGCCACGGCCGCTACGTAGGCAACCGCACCGTCGACGTCGACGGCGAGAAGATCACCGGCAAATCGGTGGTCCTCGCGACCGGGTCGTACGCACGCAGTCTTCCCGGCCTCGAGATCGGCGGCCGCATCGTCACCAGCGACCAAGCCCTCACACGGAAAGAGATCCCGCAACGCGTAGCGATCCTCGGCGGTGGTGTCATCGGCGTCGAGTTCGCCAGCGTGTGGTCATCATTCGGGTCGCAGGTGACGATCATCGAAGCGCTCCCTCGGTTGGTCGCCGCCGAAGACGAGTGGACCTCGAAACAGCTGACCCGGGCGTTCCGGAAGCGGGGCATCACGACCATGACGTCGACGAAGTTCGTCGAGGCCACCGAGATCGGCGAGACCGTGTCGATCACACTCGACTCGGGCGAGACGATCGAAACCGACCTGCTCATGGTGGCGGTCGGACGCGGCCCGCGCACCGCCGACAGCGGTGTCGACGAAGCCGGCGTGGCACTCGATCGGGGCTTCGTCGTCGTCGACGAATACCTACGCACCAACCACGACGGCGTCTACGCGGTCGGCGACATTGTCCCCGGACTTCAGCTCGCCCACCACGGTTTTCAGCAAGGTCTGTTCGTCGCAGAACACATTTCCGGCCGCAATCCCACCCGAATCGAAGAAACGGCCATACCGCGGGTCACCTACACCAACCCGGAGATCGCGTCGGTCGGATTAACCGAGCCCGGCGCACGCGAGAAGTACGGCGAGGTCTCCACGATCGTCTACGACCTCGCCGGAAACGGGAAAGCCAAATTCTCGGCACCACCGGTGGCATCAAGGTCATCCGCGCCGGCGCCGAGTCCACCGACGGGCCGGTCGTCGGAGTGCACATGGTCGGCGCGCGGGTGAGCGAGTTGATCAGCGAAGCCCAGCTGATCGTCGCCTGGGGCGCCCATCCCCAGGAAGTCGCCCAACTCGTACACGCCCACCCCACCCAGGCGGAGGCACTCGGCGAAGCACATCTGGCCCTTGCCGGACAACCCCTGCACGCGCACGGCTGACCACGCCCCTCCCTGCACCGTCACCACGAGAAGGAACACGAGATGACACTCACCACCGATGCCCCCGTGGCGACCACCGAGGACAACACCGTCTTCGGTCGCGCCGACGCAATACCGGGGCTTCCCCACGAACAAGTCGTCTTCTGCGAAGACGCCGCCACCGGACTGCGGGCGATCATCGGCATACATTCGACAGTCCTCGGTCCCGCGCTCGGCGGCACCCGCTTCTACCCGTATCCCGACCAGAGCAGCGCGCTGACCGACGTCCTGCGCCTGTCGAGAGGGATGACATACAAGGCGGCGATCGCGGGAGTCGCGCTCGGCGGCGGCAAGGCGGTCATTATCGGCGACCCGGAGCAGACGAAAACCCCCGAACTATTGCGCGCATACGGCCGCTTCATCGACACCCTCGGTGGGCGGTACATCTCCGCCGGCGACGTCGGCACCAACACCGACGATCTCGATGTGATCGGTGAGGCGACCGATCACGTCGTCGGACGCTCCACCGCTGCCGGCGGATCCGGCAACAGCGGCCCCATGACTGCCCTCGGTGTCTACCAAGCCCTGCGCGCAGCTGCCGCCACAGCTTGGGGAAAGCCTGTGTTGTCGGGTCGGACCGTGGGCGTCGAGGGCGTGGGCAAGGTCGGCTCCGAGTTGATCTCACTCCTTCTCGCAGACGGAGCACGCGTCATCGCCGCCGATGTGCACGATGCCTCCCTCACCCGCGTCGTCGAACGTTTTCCCGACATCTCCATCACGCACGACATCCTCGGCGAGCGGATCGACGTCTACGCGCCGTGCGCCATGGGCGGCACGCTCACCACGGAGACCGTGCCACGGCTGACCGCATCCATCGTCTGCGGGGCGGCCAACAACCAACTGTGGACCCCTGACGTAGGCCGGCAACTTCATGACCGGGACGTGCTGTGGGTCCCCGACTACGTCGCCAACGCCGGAGGCCTCATCCAGGTAGCCGGCGAACGAGAAGGCGCGACTACCGACTGGATAAGTGACCGAGTCGAACGCATCTACGACACCGTCATCGCCATCCTCGACAGGTCGAAAGCGGAGTCGATCACCCCCGGACAGGCAGCCGACAGCATCGCGGAAGCACGTCTGTCCTCCGCCCGGCTCACGTAGAGCCTGAGCCACCGGCTCGGCCGGTGCCCTGTGCCCGCTGCCACCCGATGGCAGCGAGCGTACCCCGTGCGTTCTGGCTCCCGCCCGGGATGCGGGCGGCCCCGTCGTCTATCCGGCAGCGACGGGGCCGCCAATTACCCATTGGGCGTGGAATTTTTACTCCATTCCGGAGATCCAACTCGCCGCGTTGCCTCCCAGCTTTGCCGACGGGGAATCCACCCCAGCCACTCCGGAACCCGATTCGGGCTTGCGCCGCACCCCGTTCGGCCACCGATACCGACCGAAGCCCTCCCTGCTCCACTGCGGCGAGGTCAGCAAGTACCGGTGGAGGGAAACTGGCTCCCCTCGATTCAGCGCCGTCACGACGACCGCCATCTGCAAAGGAGCCGAGAGCTATCGGTGAATCATGTTCTCCAATAATCTATTTAGCATTCTTGCCGGTGGTCACCGCACTTCGAGGCCTGCATCCGCGTATGCGGTCCGTGCGTAGTCTGTTGTCAATGCAGTGATCAGGGCCGTTGCATTGCGGTCGCCGACGGCGTGGGTGCCGAGTGCTGCCGAGAATTCGGTGTAATGCTGAACCGATTCGGGGAGGGGTCCGACGATCTGGACCTCGGGGACGAACCTGAGCTCGCTGAGTTGCTGGATGGCCAGATCAGCGCGTCCATCGACCACCGCAAGAGCGGTGAAGCCCTTTTCGACGATGGTGGCGCGGGAGTTGACCTCGTCGGAAATACCGAGAGCGAGGAGGAGTTCTGCGAAGTAGACGCCGCTTGCTCCGGTACGGGAGTATGCAACTGAGCGTGCCTGTTTGAGTGTCGACGCGAGTGCTTCCGGGCTACTGATGTCGGGTGTTGGTGTTTCGGGGGGAACTGCGAGTCCGACGCCGGTTCGAGCGATGGATTTGCGACTCAGCCCGTCGATAATGCCGGCACTGACGAGGCTGTCGAACGACGATGACACACCGATCATCACGTCCGGTCGAGCACCGCTTTCGATCTTGTCCAGCAGCACGTTCGTGGGATCGAATGTCGATTCGGCGCGCGCGCCCGAGTCCCGTTCGTAACGAGGGAGAATGGTGAAGTCGAGTGCGCCCTTCACTGCGAGAGTACTGAAGAGGGACACACGGTTGTCGTGGGGGGTGCTCATGCCTGATCGTCCTATCGGGTGGAGGCGAGTGCATCACGTTGTTGTGTTGTGAGTGGGCGTGTGTTCATTCCCCGTAACAGGAGGAAGAGCTTGGATGTCTCTTCGAGTTCCTCGATCGCGTCGAGCGCTGATACGACGGTGTCTCCCGCGACAATCGGGCCGTGATTGCTCAGTAGCAATGCGTGGTGGGTGATGGCCGCGTGTTCGGCCGTTTCTTCGAGTCCGTCGTCGCCTGGGGCGTAGTAGGGAAGCAGGGGAAGTTTCCCGACGCGCATCGCGAAGTATGCGGTCAGGGGCGGCAGCACGTCGGCGGGGTCGATATCGACCAGGCACGACACTGCACCCGCATACGTCGAGTGGGTGTGTACAACGGCGTTTGACTGTGGACGCGCGCGCAGGATCGCAGCGTGCAGGAACGCTTCCTTCGACGGCCGTGTGCCGCCGAGGTGTTTTCCTGCCGCGTCGATGATGGACAACTCATCGGGTTCGACGGTTCCGAGGCTACTGCCGGTGGGAGTGACGAGGATGTTCTCGCCAGCGCGGACCGAGATGTTTCCGGTGCTGCCGTGAGTCAGTGATCGTGTGAAGATCGATCTGGCCGCCGCTATTACCTGGGCGCGCTCGTCCTCGAAATGGGTCATGCGAGATCCGATCGATGGGCCGACGCGTCGGCGAGCAGTTCAGGGCCTCCGAAGTTCCCTGATTTGAGCAGCAGGGCGATTCGGTGTCCCGATGTTGTCAAAATCCATGGCACGCCCGGTGCGGCCTCGGATCCGATGAGCCCTCCGCTGACGTCGAGTGCGGTCACGATCGCTCCGGAGGTCTCGCCGCCGGCGGCGACGATTCGGGTGACGCCGCGTTCGACCAGTCCGATGGCTATTCGGCCCGTGGCGTTTTCGAGGACCGCGGCCGATTCCGCGATCCCGAGAGCGTCTTGGACGCGTTTGAGCTCGACCGGATTCAGTGACGAGTAAATCAACGGAGCGTCGCTGGTGGTGAGAGCGTCGTACCAGGCGAGTGCGTCGGCGGCCAGGGTTTCTGGGTTGTCGTCGACCATCGCGTCGAGCTGGTACCAAGGGCGTCCCTGTCCTTTCATTACGGCGATCTGTTCGAGTGTTCGCGCCGAGCAGCTGCCGGCGAGGACGGCTGCTCGACCTTCGCGGTCGGCACCTGCCTGAGCAGGGGTCGTGTTGCCGACGAGCGTCGAGTTGGCGGCCGCGACTGCCGCCGCTAGACCTCCCGCCAGGCCTGCTGCGCCGGCTGTCAGCGATGATCCTTGGATGGCACGACCAATCGCCTGAAGGTCCTGTTGGTCGACAGCATCGACGAGAATGTATTTTTCAGCACGTGTTTCGGCTGCGGCGATGGCTGCCGTAATGGAGTCGGTACCCTCCTTGACCGTCGCATGGGGGATGAGTCCGACTGTTGCGTCCGTCTGAGTACGTAGCAAGCGAGGGAGGTACGAGTCGGTCATCGGCGTGACCGGGTGGTTACGCATGTGTGAATCGGATAGCAGGAGCATGTCGACGAAAAGGTATCCCTGGTACTGCGTTCGCAGGTGTTCAGGAGAGCTAGGTGTCGTTATCACCGTGGCCGCGCCGATGGCGTCGGTGAGAGCGTCCAGTACCGGGCCGATGTTGCCGTCTGGTGTCGAATCGAATGTGGAGCAGTATTTGAAGTAGATTTGGTCGGCACCGTGTTCGCGCAACCACCGTAATGCATCCAGTGACTGCTGCACGGCCTCCGGCGCGGGGGTCATCCTGCTCTTGAGTGCGATGACGACGGCATCGCTGGGCGACCGCTCGACGTCGTCGGGCGGTACACCGAAGAAGATGTGCGTTCTCAGTCCTTCGCGACGGAAGGCCACGGCGACGTCGGTGCCCCCGGTGAAGTCGTCTGCGATGGCGCCAATCATGCTGTCTCGCTGGTGTAGTCGAGTCGCGTCCGGAGCAGGTTTGCCGCGGTGACCGGACCGGATACAACCGGTATGCCCAGCCTTTCGGAGAGTGCGGACGCAACGGGTGCCAGGGAGTACTGAGCAAGCAGTATCGCGTCGATGCGATCGGTGAATGTCACGCAGGTCTCGGTCAGCGCGGTGAGTAGCGAGTGTTGGTCGCCGTCCCGGGTGGCCTCGTGCGCCGCGGGGGCGTAGGCGCCGAGGATCTTGATAGTCTTCGACTGCGCGGCCACGAAATCTGCGAATCGTTTCTCCGTGTCGAGTAGTGCGGCTTCGAAGGACGCGACAACGAGAATGCGGTCGAATCCGCCGTCTACAGCGGCGGCGAACGCGGCATCATCGGGCGCGAGAACGGGCACGGGTGCAGGGTAGGTGCGCGCGATCGGTCCGTACATGGAGCACGTGAGCAGGACTGCGTCGGCGCCTTCGGTGACGGCGTGGTCGATGAGTCGGAACATTCTCTGCGCCAGTGGACCTACAACGCCGCCGTGTTCATCGGCTTCCGTCAGCAACCGGTCGTCGAGGATGTTCCACACCACCGCTTCGGGAAAATCCTCGGTCAAACCTTCTACTGCGGGCGCTATGGCCGCGGGCGTTGCGCTGATCAGAGCTACCAGCGGTCTGTCAGTGTGTCTTGAAGTCATCTCTGTTCATTCGCATCGACGTAGATGGGATCGAAACCTGTCCGGGGGGTGAAAGTTTCGAGCGCGTTACGTTTGAAAAATTCTCGATTTCCCCTTGCGCTTACCTGAAATATACGAGAAGTATATGAGATCGGCAAGGGGCTGAACCTGCACGCAGAACGTGCACGACGAGAGGAGACGTCATGGGCGGACAATCGACCGTGTCCAAGACGAGCAACGCACGAAGAGTTATGTACAGGGCGTACGCAGCAAGTGCTACCGGTACAGCGCTGGAGTGGTACGACTTCGCCATCTACTCGGTGGCTGCCGCTCTGGTCTTTCCAGAAGTTTTCTTCCCTAACAGTGACCCCACTGCGGGCACCCTTCTTGCGTTCTCGACCTACGCCGTGGGTTACATCTCGAGGCCCGTAGGAGGCTTCGTCTTCGGGCGCCTCGGCGATGTAA
>NZ_JBFUHV010000120.1:0-28198 GCF_056402215.1 Rhodococcus sp. P4_B6
GGCAAGCTCGACCAGCTGGCCGTCATCCTCGCCGGCGTCCTGCTGCTGATCACCGCCGCCTACATCGCCCCCGAGGACACCGTGTCCACCGTGATGATCGCCGGCGTCCTCGGCATGGTCACCTACATCGCCGTCAACGGTCTCGGTGAACTGTTCAACACCCCCGAGGAAGACGAAGACGGCGAACCGATCGAAGGGTCCAAGGGCGGACCGACCGAGCTGGCCAAGGCCACCGGCAAGGCCGGGTTCTTCCTGTTCCTCTACCTCGAGGTCCTCGACGCGTCGTTCTCCTTCGACGGTGTCATCGGCGCCTTCGCAATCACGTCCGACCCGATCATCATCGCCCTCGGCCTCGGCTTCGTCGGCGCGATGTTCGTCCGCTCCATCACCGTGTTCCTCGTCCGCAAGGGCACCCTGTCGGACTACGTGTACCTCGAGCACGGCGCCCACTGGGCCATCGGCACACTGGCCGTGATCCTGCTGATCTCCATCGGCTACCACGTCAACGAAAACGTCACCGGCCTCGTCGGCGTCGCCCTGATCGGTGCCGCGTTCATCTCCAGCATCGTCCGCAACCGCCGGGGCCTCGAACCGGTCGAGGCGACCGGTGAGCGTGACGACGAACCGGAAAAGGTCACCGTCGGCTGAACAGGCTGATCGATCACCGGCCGAGCTCGCCCCAGACGGCAACCGGGACATTGTTCACCCCGCCGCGGCTGGCGCGGCGGGGTGAACCCGAAACGGTCGCCCCCCTTTGCCCCTCTGGGCGCCGACTAGCAGCCACACCCGGTGCGAGCGGCACCTTTTCATCACAGCAACTGCAGGAGAGAGACCCATGACTTCGCTTGTCCGCGGTCAGAACACCCCACTGACCGCACCGCAGCTGACCGTCAACGTCGCCGGCGTCACCCCCGGGACCGTCGACCTCATGGTTTTCCAGGTCACCTCCACCGGAAAGGTGCGAAGCGACAGCGACTTCGTCTTCTTCAACCAACCCGCCTCCCCCGAGGGAGCGGTCCGGCTCACCGGCCCCAGCACGGTCGCGGTCGACGTCACCAAGGTGCCGTACGGGATCGACACGCTGCGCCTGGCGGTGAGCATGGACGACTCCGCTCCCGGCAGCCTCGCCGCCATTCCCGGCCTCGGCGTCACGCTGGGTTCGGTCTCGGCCCCGGCCCTGGGCCTGACCACCGAACGGGCCGCCGTCCTCGCCGAGATCTACCGGCGCGGTGAACAATGGAAGATCCGGAACGTCTCCGCCGGCTGGGACAGTGGCCTCAAGGCCCTCGTCACCGAACACGGTGTCACCGTCGACGACGCCCCCACCCACCCGCCTGTCCCCACCCCTGCGCCCACTCCCCCGATCCCGTCACCTGCGAACGTGATTCGCCCTCCCGTACCCACCCCGCCTCCGGCGCCGCAGCCGCGGGTCCAGCTCAGCAAGATCACCCTCACCAAGGCCGCCCCCACCGTGTCCCTCGCCAAGGGCGGCGACACCGGCACGATGCGGATCAACCTCAACTGGACCCGCGGCCGGCGCGGACTCCTCGGCAACGGCGCGATCGACCTCGATCTCGCCTGCCTCTACCAACTCACCAACGGATCCAAAGGCGTCGTCCAAGCGCTCGGCAACGCGTTCGGCGATCTGAACTACCCGCCCTACATCGCCCTCGACGGCGACGACCGCTCTGGCACCAACGCCGGCGGCGAGAACCTGCACATCAACCTCGCCCACCTCGCGGACTTCAAACGCATCCTCATCTTCGCCTACATCTACGACGGCACCCCGAACTGGTCCRCTGCCGACGGCGTGGTCACCTTGTACCCACCCCACGGCCCCCAAGTAGAAGTGCGCCTCGACTCGCCCGACAACCGCGCCCGATCCTGCGCCATCGCTCTCCTGAAAAACGAAAAGAACGAACTCACCGTCACACGAGAAGTGCGGTACATCAACGGAACCCAATCCGAAATCTCCAAAACCTACCGCTGGGGCCTCAAATGGACCGCCGCCCGCAAATAACTACGCACGAGTGGACCGCTCGAGGGTGATCGACACGGGTGATCACCGCCGGACGGACATTCCCACATCGGGCGGCCACACCGCGATGTCAGCACGAGTGCCGGGAGCGATCACCGACTGAACCGAAGCTGATCGGACTCGCCTCGGTAGCCGCTCAGTGTCCCACCGCACAGCCAGACACCGTCCGGCAACTGTGGCTACCCGACAGTGGCCATTTGGTACGGGGCGAAAGCTCTCGGCACCGACGGTCCCTCAAGGTGTGTGCCATCACGGCGGAACTATTGGGGGGCGACCCGCCAGCGCTTGGGTTTGGTCCACGACGCGGCACTGAATGCCTCGAGGAGTTTGCCGCTGTCAGGGTCCTCGACGAACCGGAACATCCACGGTCCGTCGAATCGATATCCTTCCTCGACCGCTTTGTCCGCCCACATCCGCAGATCGAATGCGATCGAATGCAGCTTGCACGGACCGGTTCCGACCCCACCACGCCATTCCGGAAAGTCCAAGTCCGGGCGGTACCCGTACCGCTTGGTCATTCCGTCCTCTTCGTAAGTGATACGAACGCCGAACGGATCTCGCGTGTACGCGGGCCTGCACGTGAAGGCCACCTTGCTGATCGTGTACTCGTCGACCTGGTCTGTGGGATCGAACGACAGTTCCCACCAAATGTTCTCCGGATCGATACCGGTCCCGTTCAAGGCAACCTCGAACATGTGCTCGAGGTCGAAATGCAGCATCTCGAATCCCGACGGCACATCATAGGAGGAATCGCCAGCCGGGGTGCGGACGGTGAACTTCTTCTTCACCGGATAGACGATGAGGACGATCTGTCGACTCGTTGGTGTTGCCGGGGTGCGAGCCGGTGCCGGGGTAGAAGTTGGTACCGGCTCGGGAGCCGGCGGGGCGGGGTCGTCGACTGTGACGCCGTGTTCGATCACCAGCGCTGCCAGGCCGCGGTCCCACCCCGCCGAGATGTTGCGGGCTTTCCACTGATCACCGCGCCGGTAGAGCTCGAGGAGAACCGCGGCACGTTCGCTGGTCAATCCGATTGCGGCAGCATCGACACGGGTGCCATCCTGGCCGCACACCCTCACCCCGAGTCCCTTGATCAGTGCGAGGCTGCCGGTAGCGGCGTCGTCCAGCGCAACCGCGATACGCAGAAGCTGCACGTCGGCCGGAATCTGCGGCAGATCAACCTCCACCGTGCTGGTTCCGGACAGGCGCACGGCGCCCTCGCGGGAGGTGGGTTGGTTGAAGAAGATCAGGTCGTCGTCGCGGCGGACCTTCTCGGCGGAATCGAGCTGGAAGACCAATAGGTCGACCGTGCCCGGGGTGACACCGGCAACGTCGATGGTCAGTGGCACATGGCTGAGCGCAGTGTTCTGTCCGCGGATCAATGCCGTCATCGTTCGTGGTGCCGCGCCGGTGCGCGATCCTCTCTACTTCTGCCGGTAGATACGTGTAGTTCGGTCAATACGTGAAATGCGCACGAGCATCCGGTCACTGACGCACGACTTCACCACCATCCGAAGGCGGCGCAACGTCGAACACGCATACCGAGGGTTACTCCCCCTCGGATTCTGCGGTCTCCGGCTTCGGCTGTTCATTCTGTTTCGGCGCTGCCGGCACCCATTCCCGCAGTTGTTGAACCACCGTGCCGTAGAACGCGTCGGTCGATGACGTCACGCTGGTGATGAAGCTCGCCGCGGTGCCCGACCGCCGACCGCCCATCGGGAAGGTCTGTTCGAGGGAGAAGGACACGATGTCCCCCGAGCGCCCATTGGTCAGTACCTTCGGATCCTTACGCACCGTGTCGAGGTGCTCGCAGGCTTCGTTGCCGCGCTCGGAGAACACCGCTTCGACCTCAACGTCGCCGGGCACGTCCTTGAGCTGCCTGAGTAGCCACGACAGCCGGCGACCGGAGGTTCCCTCGTTCGGTGCCTCCACGGTGGTGCGGCAGCGGATCTTGTTGGTCCGCACATCCGCGGTCACCACCAGATCACCGGCGGTCTCCGGGACCCGCAGCACCGCTTCGAACACCCCGTCGGTCGCCAACCTCTCGGCTACCGCCGCATTGCGGGCGGCCGGGTCGCTACCGTGGCGGCGGGGCAGGATGTGTTTGACGGTGACACCGAGTTCGGCGGTCAACCGCAGCGCGAGATGACGGGAGAGGGACACCCAGGTGTCGGCCACGGCGGCGGCCTTCTGGTCGCCGGCGCGCAGGATACCGGCGGTGACCGCGTCGCGGACGGTCACCCAGTGCCGGCCCATGTCGACGAACTCCGCCGCCCCGGAGCGGGGGTGGTCGAGGTAGCGCAGGAACTCGGCCAGGATCCAGGCCTGCAGGTCGTCGTCGATACCGCCGTGCGAGAGCAACATCCGTGCCTCGTGCGCCACCTCCGCCCACGACAAATGCCGCAGCGCGACCTTGGCGAGCTTGCGACGGTCGACCTCCACCGGCAACTCCCCGGCACTGGCGGGGACGTCGTTCGACAGGCTGACCACCACGTCGTACTTCTTCTTCCGCGCCACATCGAGATAGTTCTCGAGCTGCTCCTTCCTGAGCTTGCCGTTGCCGGTCTTGACCTCGAGCAGGCCGGTCCACACCCTGGCACCGCGGGAGACCTTCAGCACCGCGTCCGGGATCACCTTGCTCTCACCCCGCTCGTACGCCACCTCGACATAACCTTCGAAGACACCGACCGGTGCCCCCATCCGGGCGCACACCGCCCGTGCGAAGGGGTGCACCGCCTGCATGGTGGCGATCAACGCGGAGGTAGCCCGCCGCTCCTGTTCCTCACCGGTCCCGACACCGATGACCGAGAACAACCGCGCCGGCTGCCAGGTGTCCTGTTCGGCGAGGGTGAATTCGACCGGCTTCGACTTGCGCACCGCTCGCTTGGCGGTGCGGACACCCCGGGTCCTCGGCTTCGCCTGTGTCGCCGGTGCGGTGGGTGTGGCGGGCAGTTCGGGCACCAGATGCGTGGCGTCACCGGCGGACCCGTGCGGCGGCGCAGCGGGTTCGACACTGCCGGATGAGTCATCACCGGTGGCGGGTTCGAGATCCGGCTCGTTGTCGATGTCGACACCGAAATCCGTGGCCAAACCCGCCAGCCCGGACTCCCAGCCCTGCCCGACCGCCCGGATCTTCCACTCCCCATTGCGGCGGTACACCTCGCCGAACACGAACGCCGACTCGGTTGTGGCATCGGCCGTGACGTACTCCGCCAACGTGTACCCGGCCCCGTCGACGACACGCAGAGCGAGCTTTCCGAGATCACCGAACCTGCCGTTGCCCACACTGCCGACCAAGGCCACGGTGTGCACGTCCTCGGGTACGGCGGACAGGTCGATCGCGATCCTCGCCTGCGCACCTTCCTCGGTGCCGCTCGTACCCAGGAACCGGATCGACCCGTCTGTCGACTCGGGCTGGTTGTAGAACACGAAATCCTCGTCGGAGCGGACCTTGCCGCTGGAGTTCAGCAGCAGAGCCGACGCATCGACCTCGACCTCCGATTCGGTCCACCCGAGCACCACATCGATCTGCTCCACCTCAGCGGGCAGCGACACGTTCTGTCCCTTGGACAGCATCGGAAACTCCACCAGAAACCACCCTCGTTCGACCCGGAACCGCACCAACCCTGCGCGGCCGGACAAAAGGCCGACGCCCGGTTACCGACGTCCGTCGCATCAACTGCGGATACTAATCGGTTCGTTTCATTCTTGGACACTACCCGGCAAACATTGTGTCGCCGCCGACCCGCATGGCGTCCACGGGTCGATTCTCCCGAGCAGACCGGTGTCATCCACGTGAATGACACTGTGAACCAGGCGAAGTGAGTCCGAGTGGCGGCGATCCGATAGCGGCGGGCTCAGCGCGTGGCTCCCGGCCGGGCCGCACCTCGGAGAAGATACGCGCGCTGCAGCTATCGCGCCCGCGATCGACAACCGCCTCGGCCTTGCCGCCGTCGCCGCATCACGCCGACGTCGCCACTGGAGTCCGCGATTCCGGCAACCCGTGGTGGATGTCCGGCGGAAGATGGCCTTACATCGCCCGAGAGGACCGGTCATGAAGGATTCATCACGCCCCCGTCTGCCGCGCCTTCTCGCGGCCGGAATCGCAACCCTGGCGACGCTGACGGCTGCGATCGTCGGTGCACCGACTGTGTCCGCGGCACCGGTCGATACGGTTCTGCCCGTTCCGGTGGCCGGCAACACGCTGTCGTTTCAGTATGCGACGTGGATGGGCATCTTCCAGGGCCGCGTCATCGCGCGAACCGACACCGCGACACCGGGTCTCACGTACTTCCGCATGGAGACCGGATGCACCGGGACCGTGCATTGGCGCAACCTCACCACCGGCGCGATCGGGGATGCCGAGGTGCGAGCATCCAACTCCCCGCAATCACCGCCACCGGCGGTCGCCGCGACCGGGTCCGGTGTCCTCGTCGCCACCATCACCCTGGGCATCCCCTACAGCACCACATTTTGGCCGGGGATGGGCGTGTGGACTGTGCCCCGACCGGGAAGGGAGAGCTGATTTCGAAGCGCGGGGGTGGCGTGGCAGCGCATGCCAGACCCCCGGTGACGTCACCGGGGCGCGGCCCCTTCACACCGGTGACCAGCCCCGCGGGCCTTGCACGCGTCAGGTGGGATCCCGCGGTGGTCGTTCGAGAGTGTTGTACTCATCGAGGACCTGGTCGACGGCGGTGGTCGGGATGCGGAAGTCGTTGCCCTCCGCAGCCCGGAGGCGGTCACGCACGTAGGCGAGCATGGCGAGTTCACGCTCGAGGTCTGCTGCGGTTCGGTCGCTCACGGTCCCATCCTGCCCTGTGGGCGGTGATCAACAGCATGTGCCCAGCACTCGCCGCAACGAAAGCAACGATGTAAGATATCGGTGCAAACGTAGCAAGGAGTGCCATGTCGACCCACCGATCGATCTCCCCCCGGCGACACCACAAGCTCGCCGGCCACCGGCTGCGCCGAGACACCGCGACCGGCCGCTACACCCGCTCCGGCGACCGCCCGCACGCCACTCCGTCGCCGGACGACCGGCGTTTGTCGGATCTGTCGACCCCCGAACTGATCGACGTCGTCGCCTCCGAACTCGCCGCCCGCCCAGAGATGCACCTGGTCCGCAACCAGGTGACCGCGCTGCTGGCGATGGCACCGACCCTGACCGACCGCACCCAGGCCGCCCGGATCGGCGCCGACCTCGTCGACGACGCCATCGCCCAGGCCGATCTCGAGCAAGCCGCCCGCCGGCACATCCTCGACCACCCGATGCTCACCGCCGGCCAGGTCGCCGCCGTCCTACGCAGGCCCGCATCAGATCGCACCGTCGCCTCGAGGCTCCGCACCACCGGCAAGGTCGTCGCCCTCCCGGTGGGCAACAGCTACCGGTACCCGGCGTTCCAGTTCGACGAGGCCACCGCCTCGGTCCGCGACACCGTCGCCGCGATCAACGCGGCCCTCGGTGCGGCCGCCGACCCCTGGGGTGTCGCGTCGTGGTGGCTGACCCCCTCCACCCGCCTGCCCGAGGGGCAGACCCCGGCCGACCTCGCCGCCGACCCGGACCCCGCTACCGGCCAGAAGCTCGAGCGGCTCGCCGCCGCGGTGCTGCCCGACTGATGCCGAACATCGAACCACCGGCCGCAGGACTGCTCCGGCCGGCGCATAAGACCGTGCTCACCGCCGGAACAGTGGTGTGGCGAGTGCACAGCAGCCACCGCGCCCCACACGCCCCGAACCCCACCGCCCAACCCGACGAACTCGCCGGCGGCCGCTTCGACTCCCTCGACGGCAGCTACGCCTACCTCTACATCGCCGACAGCCCCGACGGGGCGATCGCTGAAACCATCTGCCGGGACCTCCCCCTCGACCCCACCATCGCGCGGATCGTTCCCGCCTCCGCCGTGACCGGCCGCACCCTGACCGCCCTCACCGTCACCCGCACCCTCACCACCGCCGCACTCCACGGTCCACACCTGGCCGCGGTCGGACAGGACCTCTGGCTCACCAAATGCGAAGCCCGGCACTACGTCACCACAAGACGGTGGGCCCACGCCATCCGCGCCGCCGACGCCGACATCGACGGCCTCGCCTACCGACCCCGGCACAACGAAGACACCCTCGCCTGGATCCTCACCACCGACCCCGCGATCACACCCCACCCCGACCTGACCCTCGACCCCACCACCACGCCCCTGCCACTCGACCACGGCCCCGGCCGCGACCTCGTCGCCCGCATCATCGCCGACCACAGCGCCATCCTCTCCCCCACCTGAACCGCACCAGCGTCAACGCCGTCCGACACACGACGCCGACGGTGATGCGCACCGACCGCGACAAGCGACGGTCGCTTTCGGCTCTGTGAAACGATCCGTCAGTGCGGGCCACCGTCCCGGAGAGCGTCCGCGGACCACGAAGGGAGGTTCGCCCACCTGACCTCTAGGTTTGTCGCGCAGCACTCTCCACCTGGCTACCGGAGGGGCAAGGCCATCGCTGACTGTTGACTGGCTGGCTGGCTGGCTGGCTGAACAGGATCGTTGAATATCTTTCCCTCACAACTTACCCCGCACCCGACAACTTGCATCGACACCGCCGGTGATCCTCCAGTGTCGGGCGCGCCACCCAACGGCCGATCAGCGAGTGTAGATCGACTTCAAGGTGACGTATGCGCTCAGGCCCTCCGGGCCGAGTTCGCGGCCGAGTCCGCTGGCTTTGACCCCGCCGAATGGGGCTCCGATGTCGAGATCGAAGAAGTTCACTCCCACACTGCCGGTTTCGATACGGCGAGCAAGGTCGAGGCCCCTGTCGGGATCGGATGTCCAGATAGTGCCGCCCAGTCCGTAGTCGGAATCGTTGGCGATCGCGACCGCGTCGTCGACGTCCCCGTACGGCAGGACGGTCAGGACAGGACCGAAGATCTCCTCACGCGCCACGGTTGCCGAATTGTCGAGGTCGGCGAAGACTGTCGGTTCGACGAACCATCCGCGATCGAGGTGTTTAGGTCGGCCGCCACCCGCGACGACGGTGGCACCATCGCGTTTGCCGGTCTCGATGTACGCCTCGACACTGCGGCGCTGGCGTTCGGAGACGAGCGGTCCGACCCGGGTGGCGGGGTCGGTCGGGTCACCGACCGTCAGCGACGACGCGAGATGCGCGACCGCCTCGACGGTTTCGCGGTACCGGGACCGGGGCGCAAGAATCCGGGAGGACAGGTAGCACGTCTGCCCATTGTTGAGCAGGCTCGCCCACGACATCCCGCGCGCGACGCTCACCAGATCGGCATCGTCGAGGACGATCGCTGCGCTCTTACCCCCCAGTTCGAGGGTGACCGGCCGCAGCAGGCGACCACACGTCTCCCCGATCGCCCGTCCGGCAGCAGTGGACCCGGTGAAGGCGACCTTGTCCACACCGGGGTGGCCCACGAGGTAGGAACCGATCTCGCGACCACCTGTCACGATGTTCAGTACCCCTGCTGGGAGTCCGGCCTCCTCCGCGGCGTCCGCGAGTTGGAACACGTCGAGCACGGTCTCCGGGGCGGGCTTGATGACCACGGTGCAGCCTGCCGCAAGCGCCGGCGCCACCTTGAACATGGTGAGCGACTGTGGAAAGTTCCACGGAATGATCGCGGCGACAACACCGATCGGCTCACGGCGCACGATCGTCGTGGACCGGCCGTTCGCCGAGGTCCGCGGAGTCTCGACTGGAATCTTCTCGGCGAGATCGGCGTAGTACCGCAGCGTCGCGGCGGGTCCACTGCCCTCCGCGGCCAACGAGATCGCCGAGGGCATACCGTTCTCATCGGTCACCACCGCGGCCGTTTCCTCTCGTCGCCGGTCGAGCGCATCGGCGAATCGCCGGAGAGCGGCTGCGCGTTCGACAGGTTCCAGCGCGCCCCACTGGGTTGCACGCAGCGCCCCGCGCGCGGCGGCGACGGCCGCGTCGACGTCTGCGGGAGTGCTGTCGGGCGCGGAACCGACCGGTTGTTCGGTGGTCGGCGAGATCACCGTGATGGTCTCGGAGGTGGACGGGGTGTGCCACCGGCCGTCGATGAACAGCTGCGAGCGGGTGTACTTCATGCGGGTCCTCGATCGGTCGTCCGTCAGGCGGGTCAGGAATTCGGAAGCAGAACCGGTTTGATGGTGGCGCCGCTGGCGGCGTCTGCTTCGGCGGCGGCAATATCGGCGAGTGGGTAGGTGCGGATGAGCTGATCGAATGGGAACCGGCCCTGTCGCCACAGGTCGATCAACCGAGGCAGGAACAATTGCGGAACGGCGTCACCCCCGAGGATGCCCATCACGTTCTTGCCGGCAGCCAGGGCCCCCGGTGCGAGGACGAGCTCGCGTGTCGCCGCGCCGACGAGACCGACGGTTCCGGTGGGCCGGAGGCTGTCGATCGCCGAGGCGATGACCTGCGGGACTCCTGTCGTGTCCAGGGCCGCGTGGACGCCGCCGCCGGTCAGCTTCCGGATCTGGCGGGCCACGTCGTCCGCGGAGCCCTCGATCACGTCCGTTGCCCCGAGTTCGAGGGCGAGGTCGAGTCGGTTCGCGTGCAGGTCGACCGCGACGATCCGGGAGGCGCCGGCCACCCGCGCGGCCAGGACCGCGGACAAACCCACCGCTCCGGCCCCGAAGACGGCGAACGTCGTGCCCGGGCGCACCTTCAAGGCGATCAGCGCCGACCCCGCGCCGGTCTGGATCCCGCACCCGAGCGGACCCAGCAGATGCAGGGGCAGATCCTTGTCGACCACAACGACATTGCGGGACGTGACGATCGCGTGGGTGGCCAGGGAGGACTGACCGAACCACCGTGACGCAAGGGCGTTGCCGTTCACGTCGGTGAGCGGGCCGGGCCCATCGGGGCCACGGCCGGACAGATTGCGCGCGAAGAACGCGAAGCAATACGCCGGGTGCCCACCCACGCAGTTTTCGCACAGCCCGCAGGAATCGAACGACAACAGAACATGATCGCCGACCTCGATGCCGGTGACACCGGCGCCGACTTCCTCGACGACTCCGGCCCCCTCGTGGCCGACCACGATCGGCGGCTGAGCGAGGAACGACGGGTCCCTGGGCAGGACGTCGGTGTGACAGAACCCGACACCGGCGATGCGAACCCGCAGTCGGCCACCGGTCGGGTCGGCCAACTCCACCGTCTCGATCTCGAACGGTGCGTCGTGGTGACGCAGCACTGCGGCTTCGATGCGCATCGGAAGGCTCCCTCTGTTCGGTGCGGTAACCAGAACGTACAGCTGACCGCCTGTACGGTCAATAGCAGTTGACGAGCTCACAGGACCAGACCCATGCGCTTTTCGATGTCGTGCGGGACTACGAGGACGCGATCGAGCCTCCTCAACGCATTCACCACGAGGGACGCCCAGGGGATCGCCGGGCGCGAGCCCCTCCCCCATCGTCGTCACGACACTCGCTGCCGCTGTCACGTAAGGCAATTGAGCCACACGGTGATTCGGAGTTCATCCAACATGTGGTCATCACTTATGGACCATCAGGGCGCTACCCTGGTCCATCGCGTGTACGTCTCATTACGCGAGAAGTTCTGCAACCGCCTCGATCGAGGAGTAACCGAGGCCCTGAAGTAGCAGCGTTTTGACTGCCGTCTTCTCCCATCGAATGATGTCATCCTTTATCTTCTCTCGTGATCCGACGAGGGCGACATCCTCGACCATGGCCAAGGGCACCGATGCTATTGCTTCGGACTTGTGCCCATCCAGGTAAAGGCGCTGAATGCGCGCGCATTCCGCTTCGTAACCCATGCGCACGAACACTTGATTGTGAAAGTTGGCTTCCTGGGCGCCCATTCCACCGACGTAGAGCGCGATGTTGGGCCGGATCACGTCGGCTGCCTTCTCGAGGTCATCGTCGATGACAATGGGGACCGTGGCGGCGATGTCGAAATCGTCCAGAGATCGGCGGGCTCCGGGTTTCGAGAATCCTTCCTCCAGCGCTCCTCGATAGAAGTCGTCCATTCGGGGCGAATAGAAGATCGGCAGCCACCCATCGGCTATCTCGGCGGCGAGTGCGATGTTCTTTGGCCCCTCGGCCCCGAGATAGATCGGGATCTCGGTACGAATGGGGTGGATCATGGACCGAAGTGGCTTTCCAAGGCCGGAGCCACCGTGCAGCGGGAGTTGGTAGAACGAACCATCGTGACTCACGGGTTCGTCTCGTCGCACGAACTTACGGACGAGTTCGACGTATTCTCGTGTGCGAGCGAGCGGTCGAGGATACGGCTGCCCGTACCATCCCTCGACGACCTGTGGCCCGGAGACGCCCAAACCCAGGATGAAGCGGCCCCGAGACAGGTGGTCCAGTGTCATCGCCGCCATGGCAGTCGCCGCTGGGGTCCGCGCCGACATTTGCAGGATGTTGGTGCCCAACCCGACAGTGCGGGTCGAGGCGCCGTACCACGCCAAGGGGGTTAAGCAGTCGGATCCGTAGGTCTCGGCAGTCCAGACCGAGTCGTAGCCGAGACTCTCCGCACGGGAGAAGGCCGCTCGTTCGTCGTCCGAGGGCGCGGTAGACCAATAGCCCAGGTGAAATCCCAATTTCATGTTTGCGTGTCCTTACTTCGTCGTCATTGGCGTGTCTCGTTGTCGAGGAATTTGGATTCGGTGGTGGTGTCTACCGAGACGGGGGATGCACGCTGTCGCTCGTGCGGACAGTCCGCAGGTCGTCAACCGCCAGTTCATCGGCGTCGTAGCTCCGGCGCAGGTCCTTCTTGTCGAGTTTGCCGACACTGGTCTTGGGGAGGGCGTTCACGAAGGCCCACCGTTCCGGGAGCCACCAGCGAGCCACCTTGCCGTCGAGGAAGGCGAGAAGTTCGGGCGCGGTCACCCTGGCCCCCGGCGCAAGTTTGACGCAGACAAAGGGCCGTTCCTCCCACTTCGGGTCGGGAACACCGATGACCGCGACCTCGGCGACGGCGTCGTGCTCGAGCAGTGCGTTCTCGAGTTCGACCGTGGAAATCCATTCCCCGCCGCTCTTGATGCCGTCCTTGAGCCGGTCCTTGAGCTGGATCCATCCACCCTCGTGCAGGACCCCGAGGTCGCCGGTGCGCAACCAACCATCGTCGAACTTGTCGGGGGCCTCGGTGCGGAAGTAGCTGCCCGCGATCGTCGCGCCGCGCAGCTGGACTTCCCCGATGGATTCGCCGTCCCAGGGCAACTCGACGCCGGCTTCGCTGACGATGCGCGCCTGCACTCCCGGAACGATGCGCCCGGTCAGGCTCGCCCACTGCGCAACCTCGACGTCGGGGGTGTTGCGGGGCGGGCGCGAAAAGGTGAGCAGCGGGCTGGTCTCGGTCATGCCCCACCCCTGCGTCAACGCGACGCCGTGGTGGGTGGCCATGCTCCGCACCAGCGCGGCCGCGAGTGGGGAGCCACCGGACACGGCGAGCCGCAGGCTAGTGAGATCGGCTGCGAGTGTGCGGGCGTACTCGTCGATTCCGGTCCACAAGGTGGGCACGGCGGCGGCCGCGGTGGGTCGCAGTTCGGTGATGATGCGCGCCAGGTGTTCGATCTGGAGGTACCGGTCGTTGAGGATGATGTCGGCCCCGCTGGTCCAGGCCGCGTGCGGCCAGCCCCAGGCGTTGGCATGGAACATCGGCACGATCGGCAGCACCCGGTCGGCGTCGGAGAACCCGAAGGCGCTGCCGGTGGAGATCTGCAGGCTGTGCAGATAGATCGACCGATGGCTGTAGGCAACGCCTTTCGGGTCGCCGGTGGTGCCGGTGGTGTAGCACAGCGCGGCGGCGCTTCGTTCGTCCAATGTAGGCCAGCGGAAATCGGTGTCGTGGGTGAGAACGTCGCCGAAGTGGTGTACCCGCACACCGTCGGGCACGGTCAGGTCCGCTTCGGCTTCGCCGGCGATGATGATGTGCTCGACGGTGGGCAACCGGTCGATCACCCGCTGCAGCTGCGGTACCAGGTCGGCGTCGACGAGGATCACCTTGTCGGCGGCGTGGTTGACGATGAAGACGATCTGATCGTCGTGCAGCCGCAGGTTCAGCGTGTGCAGCACCGCGCCCATTCCCGGGACTGCGAAGTAGGCCGCCAGGTGGGCGGGACTGTTCCAGCAGAGGGTGGCGACCACGTCGTCGGTGCGGATACCGAGGCGGCGCAACCCCGCGGCCAGGGCGGTCACGGTGGCCCCAAACTCGCGGAACGAGGTGCGCTGCACCCGTCCGCCCTGGTAGTGCAGCACCGAACTCTCCGGATGCGTGCGGAGGCCGTGCAGGAACAAATCCGACACGAGGAGATCGACATCTTGCATGGTGCTGTGCATGGCAGGTCCGTCCTGGCTGGTGGGGAGGTTCGTCACGTTCCGCTGCCCGTCGGCGAGGCCGTTCAGCCCGCCTGTCTTGACCCGTGGGCAGCTGCTCCCTACCCTAGACCGTACGTACGGTCAGTCAAGATGGTTGCTGATCTCCCTACAGACCACTTTCCCCTTCCTGAAACGCGAGAAGGACAACGCCATGACGTTATCGACACTGCACACCGATCTGGGAAGCCCGGACACGTACACCGACGGAGTTCCGCACCAGGTGTTCGCCGAGCTTCGCCGCCACGAACCGGTGGCCTGGATCGAGGAGCCGGCCGGTGACGGTTTCGCCGGTGGTCCGGGATTCTGGGCGGTCACCCGTTACGAGGATGTCATGACGGTCTCGAAGAATCCGGACGTCTTCTCCTCCCACAAGGGTGCCTCGTTCCTGCGCGATCAGCGGCCGCAGGATCTGGCGGCCCTGCAGCAGATGATGCTCAACCTCGACCCCCCGGACCACTCGCAGATGCGATCGATCGTCAGCAAGGTCTTCACCCCGAAGATGGTGCGGGGCATGTTCGACAGCATCACCGCCCACGCGCAGGCGATCGTCGCTGCCCTGCCCGACGACGGTGAGATCGACCTCGTCGAGCACGTCTCGGCGGAGATGCCGCTGCGGGTGCTCGCCGACGTCCTCGGCGTGCCGTCCGAGGATCGGCACCTGCTCTACGACTGGACCAACCGCATGGTCGGACTCGATGATCCCTCCTACGGCGGGCGTGAGGCGTTCCTCTCCGCGTTCATCGAGATGTTCAAGTATTCCAACGCGCAGACCAAGGCCAAGCGCGCCGAACCCGGCTCCGATGTGTGGTCCCTGATCGTCAACGCCGAGGTCGATGGCGCTCGTCTGTCGAGCGAGGAGCTCAACCGCTTCTTCCAGTTGCTGGTCATCGCCGGAAACGAGACGACCCGCAACCTGCTGACCGGCTTCGTCCTCACCCTGAGTGAACACCCGGACGAGCGCAGCAAACTGGCCGCCGACCCGGCGCTGCTGCCGAAGGCCATCGAGGAGGTGCTCCGGTTCCACTCCCCGGTCATCCAGTTCCGTCGCACCGTGACCCGGGAGACCGAACTCGGCGGCAAGCGACTGCAGGAAGGGCAGAAGGTCGTGATGTTCTATGTCTCGGCCAACCGGGACGAAGCCCAGTTCGAGGCGCCGGACGAGTTCCGCGTCGACCGCGGGGCCGCCAATCACGTCGCCTTCGGCGCCGGCACCCACTTCTGTCTCGGCAACAGCCTCGCCCGCCTCGAGGCGAAGGTGCTCCTGGAAACCCTGTTCGCGCGGTTCCCCCACTGGCGGGTCACCGGYCCCCCGGACCGGTTCCGCTCGAACTTCATCAACGGAATCAAGAAGCTGCCCGTTCACCTCGGAAAGGCCACGTCATGAAAATCTGCGTCGATCGCACCAAATGCACCGGTCTCGGTATCTGCGAATCCCTCGCCCCGGACATCTTCGAGATCGACGATGCCGGCGGGCTGCTGCTGCTGCGCGAGGACGCCGATGAGAGCGTCATCGACGACGTCCGTGCCGCCATCGAGGGGTGCCCGACCGAGGCACTCGCGCTCGTCGAGGACTGAGACCATGGCCGAACAGAATCTCGTGGTGGTCGGGGCGTCGTTGGCGGGGCTGCGCGCCGCCGAGACCGCCCGGAAGGCCGGCTTCACCGGAACGGTGACCCTCGTCGGCGCCGAGCCACACCTGCCCTACGACCGCCCCCCGTTGTCGAAGGCCTTCCTCGACCCGGCGCCGACGCCCCCGGACACCACCTTCCGGGCCCGGGAAGTGTTCGACGCAGCCGGAATCGACGTTCGACTCGGAACCGCGGCGACACAGTTGGATCCGGCGGAGAAGAYGATCCACACCTCGCAGGGCCCGCTGCCCTACGACATCGCCGTGATCGCGACCGGGTCCACCGCGCGCCGACTTCCGGGTACCGCCGGGTTGGCGGGCGTCGAGACCCTGCGCACCCTCGACGACGCGGTCGCCGTCCGCGCCGCCCTGGACAACCGCGCGAAGACAGTGGTGGTCGGCGCCGGATTCATCGGCTCCGAGGTGGCCTCGGGCGCACGGAAACGCGGACTGGACGTCACCGTCCTCGAGGCACTGCCCGTCCCGCTGGTCCGCGCCATCGGCGAGGAGATGGGGCAGGCCTGCGCCGAACTGCACCGCCGCAACGGCACGGATCTGCGCTGCGGTGTCGGGGTGGAGGCCGTCCTCGGTGACGGTCGGGTCGAGGCGGTGCGACTGTCGGACGGGTCCACGGTCGAGGCCGACCTGGTCGTGGTCGGGATCGGCGCGGATCCGGCCACCGACTGGCTCACCTCGTCGGGTATCACGCTCGATCGGGGCATCGTGTGCGACGAAAACCTGGCCACCTCCCTGCCGGGCGTCTACGCCGCGGGCGACGTCGCTCGTTGGCACAATCCGTTGTTCGACACCGCGATGCGGCTCGAGCACTGGACCAGCGCTGCCGAACAGGCCGCCTCGGCCGTCCGCCATGCCCTCGACCCGACGGCCGCGAAACCGTACAGCACGGTGCCGTATTTCTGGTCCGACTGGTACGACACGAGGATTCAATTCGTCGGTATACCGGACGCGGACGAAATCGTCACCGTCACGGGAGATCTGGGTAGCGGGTCGTTCGTGGCGTTGTATCGTCGCGGCGACCGGGTGGTCGGCGCCTTGGCACTGAACCATCAGACCCACATCATGAAATACCGTGCCCTGATCGCCAAGGGCGCCAGTTGGGAACAAGCACTCGACTACGCCCGTACTCGCGGGGAGAAGGATGCCGCGCTCAGCGCGGTTCGCTGACTGCTCGGGCACAGCCGCATCGGGAAAGCTCGAAGGAAGAGAGGGTTTATGCCAGAGCGCAACGCAGCCATCGTCGGTTACGGGCTCACCGAGGTGGGCAAGGTCTTCGGGCGAACAGCACGTGGATTTGCCGCGGACGCGGTCCGGTTGGCCGTGGCCGATGCCGGGCTGGCCCTCGGTGATATCGACGGACTGCTGGTCAACGCCCGCGCGGGTACCGATCTCAATCTGTCCCTGGCTCGCACCCTCGGACTGCAGGACCTGCGCATGCTCAGCGAGGTCAACGCTTTCGGTGCCTCCGCCGCGATCATGGCCGCTCAGGCGTCGAAGGCTGTTCTCGCCGGGGAAGCCGAGACTGTGGTGTGCGTGTTCGCCGACGACCCCAAGGAGGAGAACGCCGGCGGTTCGGACGCCTATCGAGCCACTTCGCTGACCGCGACCGGCTTTCGGAGCGCCGAGACCGCGGCCGGATTCACCAGTGTCAACCACCGTTACGCGCTCGCGGCCCGTCGCTATATGGACCATTACGGGGTCACGTCGTCACAACTCGGTGCCGTCGCGGTATCCCAGCGCGCGTGGGCTCTCGACAACCCCGTGGCCCAGATGCGGACGCCGCTGTCACTCGACGACTATCACCGCTCACGCTGGGTCGTCGACCCCCTGCATCTGCTCGATTGCTGCCTGGTCTCCAACGGCGGTGCGGCGGTCGTGGTCACCACCCCCGAGCGCGCACGGGATCTGCCCACGACACCGGTGTACGTGCGGGGGTGGGGTCAAGCCCATCCCGGCCACGTTCTCGAACGGGGAAGTGATTTCGGGCTGGTCACCGGCGCCGCCGTCTCCGGCCCCGCCGCACTGAAGATGGCCGGGATGACCGTCGACGACATTGATCTGCGGGAGATCTACGACTGCTACACCTACACCCTGCTCGTCACCCTCGAGGACTACGGCTTCTGCGGCAAGGGCGAGGCCGGGGAACTTGCCGCCAGCGGGGCACTCGCCCCGGGCGGCGCACTGCCCACCAACACCGGCGGTGGACAGCTGTCCTCGTTCTACCTGTGGGGCATGACCCCGCTCGTCGAGGGGCTCACCCAATTGCGCGGCGAGGCCGGGGTTCGGCAGGTCACCCGGCACGGCACCGCGATTGTGAGCGGCAACGGCGGAATCCTCGACCACCACGGCACCCTGGTGCTCTCCACCGCAGCGGCCTGAACCCTCATGACAGGCACCAATAGGAAGAAGCGATGACCATTCCCGCGAGCCGAGACGACGCTTCGGCACCGTTCTTCGACGGCCTCACCGGGGGCCGGCTGATGCTCCGCTCCTGCATACGGTGCGGGCATGTGAGCCGCCCCGACACGATCAGCTGCCCCTCTTGTCACAGCGACGAGCTCATATGGATCGACTCGTCCGGCCAGGGCGCGGTGGTGACCGCCATCGTCGATCCCGCAGGCCCTACCGTGCTCGCCCTGGTCGAACTCACCGAAGGTCCGTGGATCGCCACCTGCATCCTGCGCGCCGAGACCGCCGACGATGTCCCGGCCGGCACTCCGGTACGTCTCGAGGTCCTCGACACCGGTCGCGGCGAGCCGATCCCCGCGTTCGCCCGCGCACAGTGACCAGCGGCGAACCAGAGTCGACCGAGGGCGCTTAGACTGTCTCCGGATCGGACCGTGAACGAGGTGGAGGTAGACGATGGCAAAGGCCGGTACCCGGCTGGCCGGAAAAGCCAACGAGATCCTCGAGGTCTTCACCCACAACGTCGCGCAATTCGGCTACGACGGGACGAACCTGAGCGACATCGCCAACGAGTTGTCGATCTCGAAGGGCACCATCGTCCACCATTACGGAACCAAGGACCGTCTCCTCGCGGCGCTGCACGAGTCCTATATGCGCCGGCGCCTCACCGAAGCGAAACTGCTGATCAGCCGGCTCGAACACCCTGACCAGCAACTCGCCGGTCTGCTGTTCGCCTTCATCCTCTATCAGGAACACGACCGGGATGCCACCATCGCCTTCCAGCGGGAGGTCATGCGGTTGTCCGCGCTCGACGGCGAGGCCGAGGGCGTCAGCTTGCGCACCGAGTACATCGGGCTTGTGCGGACCGTGATCAGCGACGGCGTCGCCGCCGGCCGGTTCCGGCAGACGGATCTGCAGGTGCAGTCGCTGCTGATGTTCGGATCCGCCCAGTGGGCGTACACCTGGTTCGATCCGGACGGCGACGAGACCGCGGAGGAAGTGGGGGCCGCTCTCGTCGATCTCGTCCTCGGCAGCCTGCTGGTCCGCCGCACCAATTTGCCAGGGCTGGCGGATCCGCACGGGCTGGCGGCGCAAACCGCGCGGCAATGCCTGCTGGACTCCACCCCGTCCGGTCTCGCGGCGTCCTAGACCGAAACCGGTCCCGTCCACGTGCCGGTCGCCGTCACTCCGCCCGTCGGATTCCTCACACCGGTGGAGTTCGAGCGACGATCTCGCTCGACGTCTGCGCGGTCACTCGCCGCATGAAAACCGGTGTCCGCGTTCAGGGGGAACCTCCCGTCGTCCCGGCGATCTGACACGTCGGCGTGCGGTTGTGCAGCCGCACCGAAGGTTCGTGCGCCCAGCCCACAGTTGCCGAGTTCATCACTACCAACAACCCTGACGCTCATGCCGAGTAGGGATATCTGCAGTCCGACACAGATAAGCGGCGTCATCCTATTAGGCTGCGCTGCAACGCTAGTGAGGACCTAGCACGAGACGTTCCGTGACCCATGTCACGATAGTGCACTCGGCTGTTCCCGCCACCTTGCCGAGTGGGACGCAAAGAAACGTCCCCTCCCCCGTGCAAGCCCTTGTGCCCCACGTCACCTTCTGCTTTACTGACCGTGCGTACGGTCACTAGTTGAGTTGGCCGCCACGGCCTGCACAAATCCCATCGAGAGGTGCCTGATGGCTTCACCCATCCTTCATGTCTTCGACCCGATCACCCACTGGACCTCGCGGGATCCCGCCCGCATCGCGATCCGGTTCCAGGACCAGTCGTGGACGTGGCAACAACTGTCGGAACGCGTACGCCGCAACGCCGCCGCGCAGCTCGTGCTCGGACTCGCGGCCGGGGACCGGGTGGCGTTCCTCGACAAGAATCACCCCGCCAGCCTCGAAACCACCCTCGGGTGCGCGGTCGCCGGAACGGTCAACGCGGTACTGAACTTCCGCCTCGCGCCGTCGGAATTGGCCTACGTCATCAACGACTGCCGCGCGGAATTGCTGATCCTCGGCGCCGAGTTCACCGGAGTTGTGGAATCGATTCGGGCCGATCTCGAATATGTGCGCACGATCGTGGTGCTCGGCGGCGAACACGACGAGTACGAGTCCTGGCTCGACTCTGCACCGTCCGACGTACCCGCACATCGCGCCGACCCCACCGACTGCTTCCTGCAGCTGTACACCTCCGGTACCACCGGACACCCCAAGGGCGCGATGCTGACGCACCGATCGGTGGGCGCGCACAGCGAATCAGCCAGCACCGCATTTGGATTCGATCGCGACAGCGTGAACATGGTGGCGATGCCGCTGTTCCACGTCGGTGGGACCAGTTGGGCGCTCGCGGCCATGTCGCAGGGCGCGGAAACGATCCTCGTCCGCGAGGTAGTTCCTGCCCTGGTCCTGAAACAGATCACCGACCAGGCGGTCACTCATGCGTTCTTCGTCCCCGCCGTCATCCGGTTCCTGCTGCAGATCCCCGGTGTGAGCGGACAAGACCTGGCATCGCTGCGCTGCCTGGGTTACGGCGGGTCACCGATCCCCGAAGCGCTGCTGCGGGAGGCGATGAACACCTTCGGCGTCGACTTCTACCAGGTGTACGGCATGACCGAGGCCTCCGGAGTGTTCTGCGTGCTCCCCCCGGCCGATCACCGCGATCCCGCACATCCTGAGCGCCTGCACGCAGCCGGGTGGCCGGTCGACGGCGTCGAAGTTCGGGTGGTGGACCCGGTGACCGGAGAGGAGTTGCCCGACGGCACGGTCGGCGAATTCCAGATCCGCGGAGCACAGGTCATGTCGGGGTACTGGCAACGAGACGCAGACACCGCCGCATGCTTCGAGGGTGAGTGGTTCAAGACCGGCGACGCCGGCCGCCGCGATACCGACGGCTACTTCTACGTCGAGGACCGAGTCAAGGACGTCATCATCTCCGGAGGAGAGAACATCTATCCCGCCGAGGTCGAGCGCGTAATAAGCGAATACCCGGACGTCGCGGAGGTCGCCGTCATCGGCATTCCCGACGACAAATGGGGTGAATCCGTCCGAGCCGTCGTGGTCGCCCGAAACGGCAGTGAGATCGACACGGACACACTCCTCGAGTACTGCGCCCAGCACCTGGCCGGTTACAAACGGCCGCGCAGCATCGAAATCATTCCGGCCCTTCCCCGGAACGCAACGGGCAAGATCCTCAAACGCGACCTTCGCGCACCCCATTGGGCCGGTCGTAGCCGCGCGTTGTAAACCCGCGGCGATCGCTCCGAACCATCGTGTTGTCGCTCGGCCACGCGCGGCGCCGGTGGCGTGATCGGTGACCTGGTTCCGGGGGCGGAGCAGCCGTTCCGGCGGGCTGCGCAACGCAGCTGATCGATCGCCGCCAGCGTCTTCGCACGGCCCCCGGCGAGTACGCGTACGAGGCGGGAGACCGTCAGGATCGGGCGCCGGAACACGTCTTGTTTTCTCACGCCAAGATCCACATGGGCACGACGGGGCAGCTGTCGCCGGGCATGGCGTTGCAGATACCGGCCACGGGGCACGGGGCCGAGAAGGGAACGAGCCTTCCGGCGGCAGGCTGAGAAGTACCACCATCAAGAGAAGATCGATCGAGGCGCTGTTCCGCCGGCCAACCTCGAGGGGACGCCCGCGATTCGCTCCGTTTCCGCTCTCGGCGCGCACACCACGTTGGTGCTACTCGAGCTCGGCGCGTTCAAGGTCCGCGACCGCGAGCCGCCATACGATGGAGACGCTGCGACGGGGGCTTCCCTACCGGGCGCAAAGATTCTGATCGACAGTCCCATTCCACAGGGCTCGGACTTCGCGCAGGTGCCCCCGCCCTGCCGAATAGTTGCACCCGCCGCAGCTCAGGGGGCTTCGTGCAGGACGGCTCGGCCCGGTGCCGGACACGTGGCTGAGATCTTCATCGGGCGCCGCTTCCCGGGGCTCTGCGTGGGTTCGGGTGGCCCGTCACGGTGACGCCTCTCGCCCTCGGAGGTGCCACCCCACACTCCGTAGCGTTCCCCGACCGACAACGCGTGGCGAAGACACTCGCTCTGCACTGGGCAGCTGCCACAGAGTGCCTTCGCCACTCGTTCTCTCCGAATCCGTTCCGCTCGCGTCTCGCCATCACACGAGAAGAACACGTCAGCACCGAGGGATCGACAGCGTGCGCGCAGTTGCCAGTCCCACCAGTCGGTGCAGGCGTTCAGCGGTGCGATCAGTCGAGAGAGCGAAGACACGGTGCTGCCCCTTCAAGCCTGATGATGCCCGCCAGTAGGGAGCTGCCGGGTACTCCCCACCGGTTCCTGGACGGAGTTCTCAGCGTGCAGTGGCGAAGTTATACACCTCGAGGGTGGTTTTGCCTGCTCGCAGTTCGTCGAAGATGCGTTTCTCGTCGGCGACGCGTGCATCCGAGCGATCGAGGACGTCGGTGACGTGTTCGAGCGGGATGGCGACGACACCGTCCGCATCTGCGACAACGAGATCCCCCGTGGTGATCCGAACCCCGCCCACGGTGATCGGTACCCCGAGACCGCCCTGATAGTCCTTGCGGGTGCCGACGATCGAGATCCCGCGCGAGAAGACGGGGAAGTCGATGCCGGCGAGTTCGACGGTGTCCCGGACGCCACCATCGATGATCAGTCCCAGCAGACGGCGCTGTTGGGCGGCGACGGCGAGCACCTCGCCCCAGTGGCCGTGTTGCGCGCCACCGAGATCGGCGACCAAGACGTGACCTGCGGGGGCKGCGGCCACCGCGTTGTGCAGGGCCAGGTTGTCACCGCCGGCGCCCTGGACTGTGTATGCCGGACCGGCGACGCGGGCGCCGGTCCACGCGGGCCGGATGGCGGGATCGAGGGCGATATTCAGCTGGGAGGCTTCGTAAATGGTGGCAGTGGCGTGATCGCGGGCRTGGTCGGTCATGGTTGCTTCCTGTGAGAGCGAGATTGAATGGGCTGTCGCGTTTGTTGTGGAGACTGCTTCCGGCCGAGACGGCGATGATCGGTCCAGATCGGCACGGCCACAACTATTCCGGGCCACTTGGTCTGTCTGGTGCCCTCATCATCCTTCGCGTCCGGCCAGGCGCGCATCACGCATGGCGTCGGGTAGGGCGGTGCCGGATCGCAGATCTTCGGCGATGGACTCCTCCCGGGCGGCGATGCCCTGYGCCGCCTCGAGTACCGCCTCGGCATGTGCACGGGGAACGAATGCCACACCTGTTTCGTCGGCGATCACGATGTCTCCCTGCGATACTCGAACTCCGGCGACGCTGATCGGCTGCCCGGCGGACTGCTGCTGGATTCGGCCGCGTGCGGTAGCTGGGATTCCACCGCGCGCGAAAACGGGGAATCCGAGTGCACGCGCCTCACCGATGTCGCGGCAGCTACCGTCGGCGATGGCGGCGCGTACGCCCCGAAGACTGGCACCAAGGCTGAGCAGCCCGCCCCAACATGACACATCGGTGCGGCCGTCGTTGGCGACCACGATGATCTCGTCCGCACCGGCGGTGGCCACCGCGGTGGTGGCGATGTGGGCACCGCTCGGTCCCGGCGTGTAGGGCTCCAGCTGCACGGTCGAGGCGAAACCGACCACCGTGGGATGCCCCCATACCGGTGCGATGCCCCCGATTCCGCTGGGCAATCCCTGACTGTCGAGAGCATCGCTCACCGCGGCACTGTCCAACTCGGCGAAGGCCTTCAAAAGCACCGGGTCACTCATCTGTTTCATCCCATCGGTTTGTGGCAATTGGTCTTTGAGTACTGCGAGCTGCTCAGAGGTGAGCGGCGCGCCGCGCTCGGTCATTCATCGCGGCGGCGGCGAAGTTTGCACTTCGGATGCGCCGTTGAACGCCATCACCGCTGCCATGGCGGTCATTGACCCTTCTCCGTGCCGGTCGTCTGCAGGGCGTGATACCCGAAGCGAGTTCGTGCGGCGACGAGTGAGGCGCCGTCCCGTACCGCGTGAACGATCCGCGCTTCGGTGGATTCGATGTGCTCGGCGATGGTGGCGACTTCCTCGGCGTGCTCGATCGGGACGATCACGACACCGTCCTCGTCACCACACACGAGATCGCCGGGGCGAATCGTGACGCCGTCGATCGTGAGCGGTTGCTGGATCGCCACCAGGCGTACGCGGTCTTTCCCGGTGCGCATGAACTTTCCGGCGCACCACATCGGATAGTCGGTCGCATACACCGACGCGGTGTCACGACACACGCCGTGGATCACGGTGCCACCGATGCCTCGTGCCGAAGCGACCCCTGTCATGATGCCGCCCCACACCGTGCAATCGGTGCGGCCGTCGTTGTCGATGACGACGACGGCCCCGGCGGGAACGTCGTCGAGGAAGTCGCCGACGGAGCCGCCGTGCTCACCGATGGGAGCGTAAGCGACGGTGAAGGCCGGTCCGCAGCTCCGTGATGCTTGCGCAAGCGGGCCGATGCCGTGCAAAGATCCAGGGAGCCCCAGCTTGTCGAGGGCGTCGGAAAGCGCGGCGGTCGGCAGCGCCGCGAGCCGCGAACCGAGATCGGTGGGGGTGGGCATACGCGCTGTCCTGTCCTCTCRGTGGAACCGACCGGCCGATCGAAAGATCGGAACTTGTCGCCGTCATGTCCCAGTGGACCCCACCCGGCGCGAACACTGAAGGTCCAATCTGCTCCATCTGTGAGACGTTCAACGTCTTACTGCACGTGGGCCCGCACGCACTGTCTCGCACAGTCGCGGATTTTCTGGTTTTGACCGGAAGAGTTGCACCATCGGGGCGCGGGGAACAGGCATCCCGAACGGGTAGGGCGAATACGGCAGGGTCCGGTCACCGCGGGTGATGACGCCCGGATCGACCCAGCAAAACCGCTGTCAGATATCGCCCACGCATTCGCTGGCCACCTCGACCAGGCGGCTGGTGAGAGGACCGTCGTCTTCGAGGCGTACCACGATGGACAGGCCGGCTATCGGAACCGGGACGGTGAGGGGCCGATAGGTCACGTCCCGCTCGTGCCGCACCGCGGCCTCGGGGGCCAGGCACACTCCGAGGCCGCACCGAACGATATCCAGTTGCGAGGGAATCGTTCGTGCTTCGTGTACAAGGTCTGGGGTGAAGCCGGCCGAATGACACGCGGCGATGACATCATCGTGGAGAAACGGCGACGAGGATCGCGAGATCCATGCCCATGGTGCGTCCCGCAGGGCGCCGAGTGAGATGCGGTCGTCTCGGTCAACGTATTCGCGCTCGGTGCCTGGCGGAATGACCGCAACGAACTCGTCTGAGGTCAGTTTCAGGATGCGCAAACGAGGATCGGTGTGGACTCCCCGCACGAAGGCGGCGTCGCATTCGCGCATGAGGACAGCCGCAATGGCGTAGGCACTGTCGAGTTCTTTTACTCGAAACTCCACCTGGGGAAGGTCGCGGCGATACCGCGCGACGATCGCCGGAAGGAGGTCGGCCAGGGCCAGTGACCCGGCCGCGATCCGCAGCCGCCCTACTCTGCCGGATGCCGCGAACTCGGCCGCTTCCTCGGCTCGGCGCGCCGCGGTTACCAGGTCATGGCAGCGTTCCAGCACGATACGCCCAGTATCGGTCAAGGCTACCGACCTGCGGGTGCGCACTAGGAGAACAACCCCCAACTGCGCTTCGAGGGCCTTGATCGCCTGACTGAGCGGGGACTGCGACATATGCAGCCGTTCCGCGGCCCGGCCGAAATGCAACTCTTCCGCCACGGCGATGAAGTACCGCGCTTGACGTACTTCGAGCACGCGAACCTCCCGATGCTGGCAACAATCGTGTAGTAAGACGCCGAGCATCTCACAGTCGGAGTAGATCAGACCTTCAGTTCTCCCCTTCGCGCTGATTGACTGAGCCTCGACGGAACGAATGTCAACGCCGCATCTAGTGCCGGGTGCTAGACGAATGAACCGTTCGAGCAGAGCGGCACGTGACCGATGCCGTCGCTTGCTCCGATCACTGTGGTGATGCCCTTCAGCGGCGATCGGGTACTACCCGGCGGTCTCCAGATCTCCGCGAGACGGGCGCGGGGCCCTCGCTGCATCAACCACCGCAGGTGGACGCTCCCGGGCGCGAGAGGAAACCTCGCGCTTCACTTTCGCCAACGAACGCACCGAAGAAAGGAACCCCATGACCAATTGGAAGCTGCGACTCGAGGACGCCGGCTATGAGCTGTCCAACCCACCCACTCCGAACGGCCGCTACCGTCCGTTCGTGCGGGTGGGCAACCAGCTGTTCATCGCAGGACAGACTTGTATGCGGGACGGTGTGCTGATCCACCGCGGAACGGTGGGCGTCGACGTGGACATGGACGAAGCACGCCGTGCCGCTGCGTTGTGCGCTCTCAATACCCTCGCCGTCCTCGAGGTCGCCACCGACGGAAACCTCGATGCGGTCCGTGCGGTCAAGATGACAGGTTTCATCCGCTGCCTCTCGGATTTCTCTGCGCAGCCCGCTGTCTTGGATGGCGCGTCCGAAGTGCTCGAGACCGCACTCGGAGACCGGGGCGGACATGTCCGTGCCGCGATCGGCGCATTGGCGCTTCCGCGGAGCGCCCCCGTCGAGATCGAAACGGTATTCGCCTTCGATGGTGAGTTCCAATGACGTCGACGTCGATGCATTCCGACTCCCAGTCGGCGCCGACTATCCTCTCCCTGGACGACATCGAACGCGCCGCGGTGAGGATTGCACCGTATGTTCACCGCACACCGGTCCTGTCCTCCCCGCAATTGGACCAGGCGGTTGCCGCCGCGAGTGTGCATCTGAAAGCGGAAGCCCTTCAGCTCACGGGTTCGTTCAAAGTGCGTGGAGCGACGAATAAACTCCTGACCCTCGACCCGAACGCACGTTCTCGTGGAGTCGTGGCGTTCTCCGCCGGAAATCACGGCCAAGGGGTAGCAGCGGCAGCCAAGATCGTGGGCTGCCCGGTTGTTGTGGTGATGCCCTCGACGGCCCCCGAGATCAAGGTAGCCAACTGCCGCTGGTGGGACGCAGAAGTCGTCACCTACGATCCGGCGACCGAAGATCGAGTCGCGGTGGCGCACGAGTTGGCCGAAGCTCGCGGCATGACCGTGGTGTCCCCGTTCGACGATGTCGATATCATGGCCGGCCAGGGCACTGTGGGATGGGAACTCGCGCAGCAGTTGCAGGAGAAGGGAATCGAGCCGGACATTCTGGTGGTCAATTGCAGCGGTGGCGGGCTCGCCTCCGGTGTGATCACAGCAATGCGCGCACCGTTCCCGCAAATCCACGCGGTCATCGTCGAGCCGACGGGATTCGACAAGATGGCGCAAACGCTGCGTGGCGGTGAACCGCTGACACTGGACAAGCCCTATACCGGTGTTCTCGATGGGATAGGTGGACCGTCCGCGGGTCGACTGACCTCGTCGACGTTGAGATATCTGGGCGTCGACACGGCAACTGTCAGCGATGAGGACGGGCTCCGTGGTGTGCGCGAGGCCTTCCGTTACCTGAAACTGGTGCTCGAGCCGGGCGGAGCCGCGTCACTCGGCGCCGTTCTCGCCGGTTCGGTAGACGTTCGCGATCGGCACGTCGCACTCGTGGGCTCCGGCGGTAATGTCGACCCGGCGGTTTTCGCCCGCGCGATTACCGACAACAACTGAGTTCGATCGGTGACGACGTTGCTACGTCGCCATTTATGCCCTTGCTCGGGCACGCGTCGAAGCCGCGCAGAGCGACTGCGACTCGCTGAAGAGGACCGCTGCCGAACGATGCGGGCTTCCTCGCTGGCGGTCGGCGTGTAGCCGGCGAGCGGGCCGCACC
>NZ_JBFUHV010000121.1:0-27959 GCF_056402215.1 Rhodococcus sp. P4_B6
GGCGTGCCGGATCCACCGGCGTTCACAATCGAACCCGAGCAGCATCTGTGCCACGGCCAGGGTGAGCAGTTCGGCATCGCTGAGCACGGGCCGCCGACCCCGACCGGTGCGGGGTTCGACGACATGATCGTCGATGAGCACATACAGTTCGGTCAGGAGGGTTTCCAGTTCTTTGGTCACGCTTTGATCTTGGAAACCCTCCGCCTACCACCCCCGCAGTGACACACCTTCAAGGAATCAACCATCTAGGCGAATCGCGCAGCCGTGCAGGTATCGCAGTGAGAGAGCTGCACCGTCCGAGAAGCGCCCGCCCTTGTCCGACCACAGCCAGGCTCACCGCAACGCTGACGAGCCACCCGCGGATCAAGAATCGGATACCGGTGCGGACGTGGATGTTCGGACCCGCGGTCGCCCTGTTTGATGTTCTGGCGGTATCTAACCGGGTGGCCGAGGTGGGGATCGCCCTCTACGCGCTACTGATGCCGAAGTTGGTGATCCAGCCTGTCGGCGAGGACACCCGAGATGCTGCCCGCCGATGCGTCGGACGTGATGATCGCTGCGGCCTCCGAGACGGTGGCCTCGACCGGGCAGCACGGGCACGATCCCGGTCTCACCGCCGCGGTCGAGCAACGCATACGACGCGGGCCCCGCCATCAGATGCGCCCTGGGTCTGACGCGTGATCGACACACAGAGCTATCACTCCGGTTCAGCGACCCCAGGGCGATCCGGTGCACACTGAGTCGATGGACACCGCCATCTCCTCATGCCTGCGATCCCTTCCGCGGGCAGCGTGGACGTACGTTCGGCGGGCACCCGGGACCTACATCTGGCTGGCGATACTGCTGGTGACATCGGTGGTGATGAAAAACCTGCCGCCGGACGACCTGGCCCGGGTACTGGGCAATCGATCGACCAACTTGCATCATCTTGCCGAGGATCCCGTTCGGGTACTGATCTCGAGTGCCTTCTGGCTCGCCGGCGGCGGATGGATCACCTACTTCATTTCGTTCAACATCTTCCACGTCCCGGCGGAGCGTTGGCTGGGGACACTTCGGTGGTTGTGTGTGGTGGTGATCGGGCACGTCGGCGCGACCTACCTCAGTGAGGGGGTGCTGTACTGGGCCATTCGCCACGGCCACGCCCCCGCGTCGGCGGTCGACACCCTCGATATCGGGGTCAGCTACGGACTGGCCGGGGTGATCGCGGTGTTGACCTACCGCATTGCCCCGCCCTGGCGTTACCTCTACGTCGCAGCTGTGCTGGCGTTCTTCGCCGTCCCGCTTTTCATAGACCTGAACTTCACGGCGATCGGGCACTTCACCGCGGCACTTCTCGGTCTGGGATGCTATCCGCTGGTCCGCTCGCGCAAGGGCACGTGGTCCCCGGTCGAGGCGGTCCGCCGTGTCCGGAGAATGAGGGCGGTCTCGTGAATCCGGATGGATCGCCGCGCGCCGCACGCCGAGTGGAGTGCCGTTTCGACACTGCAGTGCCCTGTTATCCGGTCACCGACCACGGTGCCGTGGGTGTGTGGATCGCAGCGGTCCGCGTGTTCAGGGAAGGCGTTGGTGGAGAACGAGTGCGGTGCCGGCCGCTGCCGCGATCAGGATGGATCCGAGGATCAGCCATGGACGGCTGGCGTCGCCGAGGTGGGTTTCGTAGCCGATCTGCTGTTGCAGATTCTGGTAGCTGGCTTGCAGTTCGTCCGCGCTGGTCGCGGTGAAGAACGAGCCACCGGACAACTCCGCGATCCGTCGCAGAGACTCGTCGTCGACGGGGACGGGGATGTGGCTGCCGTTGAGGTCGATCGCACCGGCAGTGGTGCCGAAGGAAATGGTGGAGATGGGGACGTTGCGCTCCTTCGCAAGACGGGCCGCGGTGAACGCGCCGCGCGGATCGTTCAGGTCGGCGGGCACGGTCTGCTTGCCGTCGGATTCGAGGACAATCCGTGCCGGCGGCGGCGTGCTGCCTCCGCCGAGTACACCGGCGAGGGTGTCGATCGCCTGGAGGGCGGAGAAGATCGCTTCCCCGGTCGCGGTCCGTTCGGCGAGTTGCAGATGGTCGAGGGCGTTGTCGGTCGCGGTGTGATCGGTGACCGGTGAGACCAGCATCGACGCCGTCCCCGCGAACGCCTCCAGTCCGAGGTTGATGCCGGGGGTGAGGCTGTCCGCGAACGTTTTGGCGCCGGCCTGGGCTGCGGCCAGCCGCGAGGGTGGCACGTCGATCGCGCGCATCGACAGTGACACGTCGATCGCGAGGATCACCGTGGCACGGTTGCGCGGAACCCTGGTCTGCGCCAACGGTCCGGCCAGCGCGACGGTCAGCAGCAGCAGCCCCACCAGCAGCAAAGCCGGTGGGATGTGCCGCGACCAACTGGGCCGGGCCGGTGCGACGGTCTCGAGTAGTTCCAGATTGGTGAACCGCAGAGTGTATTTGTGCCGTAGACGCAGTACCCACACGTAACCGATCGACAGCGCGCCGACCACGGCGGCGAACACCAGCCACCCCGGTGTCGCGAGAGCGGAGAACCTCATGTCTCACCTCCGGCATCTGACACCGCCCGGCGGATCCGGAGGTCATCATCGGCTCGAAAATCTCGCGAACCGACCGACGATCGGCATGGCACCATCATCACCTGCCCACAGTCGGTTGCCGCAACTCGGGCCGAGTGTGGTGAGCGCGGACCCCTTCCGGTGAATCATCCAGCAGCCGGTACGAACCCAGGCTCGGAAGCCGCTTCGAGAGGGCCGGGTGGCACCCGAGAGGCGAACGCCGCCAGCAGTGCGTGCCCCACCGTCAGACAGATCGCCGCGACCAGCACTCCCGCCACCACCCCGGTCAGGGGCACTCCGGCATACAGACGTGCACCGGCGAGAGCGACGACGCCGATCACCACGGCGGCGGCCAGCAGCGTCCGGAGGTTACGGCTGCGGCCGATACCGGCGATCACCGCCGCCATACCCAGCACCGCGGCGGTCCCGGCGAGATTCGCCAGCACCGCGTTCCCGGTGTCGACCGGCTGCCACACCCCGGCAACTGCCCGGCCCGGCCCGAGCACGGTGCTGAGGGCCGCGCCCGCGAACACGGCGGCCATCACCGCACCCAGCATTATCGACGCAGCGGGCGCCGGCCAATCGCGCCGGATCAGGACCATCCCGATCGCCGCGGCCACGGCGATCGCAACCGCCGGGGCGCCGAGCGCGACGCCCACGATCGCAAAGTGATCGAGTCCTGCACTGTGGTGGGCCGCCAGCACGGAGGTGATGGAACGGTCGGCACCGGTCAGCCAACCACCGTCGCGGATGTGAACGCAGACAATGCCCAGCGCCAGGGCCAACGCCGCGGTGCGCAACCCGATCGCCTGCCCGGACCCGGCGACCACCATACCGGCGACGAACACCGCGAGAGCGATCCCGAGGACCGGAAGAGCGATCTCCATCGTCGCGGTCTCGGTCACGACCTCGGTGACCATCTCCTGAACGAGGGGCACAGTGCCGGACACTCTTCCAGTCTGGTGCTCGGGTGCTGTGGAGACGCTGAGAGCGGCTAGCGCAGACGGACTCTCTGTGTTCTGCTCGGGGCCGTCGGGGGAGCGTTGGGCACCCTCGCTCCCTCGGCTCGAAGGATGCACGAAAGTCCATCGCTCACCGCAGAGTATTTTCTCCCGGGGTCAGTCGCGCATGCGGTGGTGCCAGTCGCCTCCCTCGCCGCCGTGCGCGATCAGAACAATCGCGGCGATCGCGTAGAGGACGATCGCCAGCAGCAGCAAGCCGCCGAAGATCCACAGCGACAGTTGCCCGAGCTTGCGCACCCGGCGGGAGGCGTACTCGGCGCCGTCGATATCGCCCTCGGCCCAACGGGGGTAGACCTCGAACGCGTGGTGGAAGGCCGAGAACGCCAGCGGCCAGAAGAACAGCAACGAGGCCACCGCCCAGCCGGCATTGCTGATGGGTCTCGCCCGGGCCGATGGGACCGCGGCTGCGTCGGCGGCGGGCACGCTTCGGGTGGGCCGATCGTCCGGCGCAGGTTCGGATGCTGGATTGACCATGGTGACTCCGTATCCGTCATAAGGGCATCCGTCATAAGGAAACCCGTTCCGACGGTACGTCTGCCACGCTGAGGATTGGCTGAGAGCTGCGAACGAGGTACCGGCATCCTCGGGCGGCAGACCGCGGCGGTGACGGACCCGCAGTCACACTTCCTGCCCCGGCCTGTCCCAGCAGGGACGGAAGGTTTCTCTGCGGCCGCAACACCATCGGTGTCGGGTTGCGGCTGAGGAACGTCCCTTGGCCGGGCGCTTCCTCGTGCCGAAATTCGCCCTCCCGGGCTGGCCGGGTGTGATCGTCGTCCCGCTCTCAGCGGCTCCACAGCGGCCGACTCTGATACTGCGGGTGTGAGTGAAGTAGTACAGCCCGCTGTGTCATTGGCGTCCGCGCACGATGCATCGGTTCGTGCCAACCTGGTCGGCCGGGCCCACGAGGTGGTTGCCGACATCCATCAGGGCGGAGCCGCGACGCTCGTGCTGGTCGTGGTGGCCGGGGGTGCGGCGATCTTCCTGGGTGCGTCGGTCTGGCGGAGCCTACAAGGTGATCGCCGGGGTCAGGCCGCGGCGGCGATCGCCATGCAGTGCACCGGATTGGCGGCGGTGCTTGTCGCGTTGGCCTATCAGGTCAGGGCTGGGGGCTGGTTGACCGGTGCGGACCCGGCAGTCCTGGGCTGGTTCACCGGGCACCGATCGGACTGGGTGACCGGACCGGCCATCGCGGTGACCGATGCCGGCGGGCCGGCGGGCACCATCATCCTCGCCGTCGCCATCGGCGCGGTGCTGTCCCGGCGGGCCCGCTCACCGATCCCCGCGCTGATTCTCATCGGGACCGCCGGTGCGGCGGCACTGGCCTCCACCGTGACGAAATCTGTCGTCGGGCGCGCTCGCCCCCCGATCGTGTCCCAGGTGTTGCTCGAGACGGACCATTCGTTTCCGTCCGGGCATGCCACCGGGGCCATGGTGCTGTTCACGATGGCCGCCTTAATGTTCGGGTACGGTCTGCCGCCGGCCCGTCGTGCCCTGTTGCTGGTGCTGGCTGCGGCGGTGACCGTGGTGGTGTCGGTGACGCGGCTGTACCTCGGTGAACACTGGCTCAGTGATGTGGTCGGCGGGATGCTCCTCGGTGGCCTCGCCGCGGTGATCGGCGGGGCGCTCTACACGACCTGGATGGACCGAACCCGCGCCCGGGGAGCTGCGAGTCCGGACGAGAACTACACGCACTCGGGTCGCAGCGACCCGACGACGATGGGATACGCGGCATGAATGTGGCACTGGGACTTGGCTTACTGGACGCTCCGACGCTGCTGGGCACCCTGGGGTTGCTCGGTGTCCTCGGCGCCGTGGTCATCGAAACCGGTCTGCTCGTCGGCTTCTTCCTGCCAGGGGACTCGCTGCTGTTCACGGCCGGTGTCTTCGCCGCCCAGCCGCATCCGTTCGCACCTTTGTGGGTGCTGCTGCTCACCATCCCGGCCGCGGCGATCGTCGGTGACCAACTCGGGTTTCTGATCGGCCGGCGGGCCGGGGACACGGTGTTTCATCGGCCCAGCGCCAAGCGCATCGGCCCGAAACAACTCGAGCAGTCGCAGCGGTTCTTCGACCGCTACGGGCCGCGCACGATCCTGTTGGCCCGCTTCGTTCCCGTCGCCCGCACGATCGCACCGGTGATGGCCGGCGCGTCCGGGATGCGGTACCGCACCTTCGCCGTCTACAACGTCATCGGCGGCATTGCCTGGGGTGTCGGGGTGCCGGTCCTGGGTTATCTGCTCGGCGGAATCGCATTCGTACGCGGTCACATCGAGGTGATTCTGATCGCCGTCGTGCTGGTGTCGATTCTGCCGCTGGTGATCAACGGACTGCGGGCCCGGCGTCGAGGACAGGGCGCGGTCCTTCAACCGGACAGCATCCCGACGCCCACCGGCGATGCGGGCCAGTGCGCCCGTCCCGGCGCACCATTCACCCGATGACCTTGGCCAGCCGATGACCTTGACGGTCACCGAAGACATTCCCGACCACCTCGTTCCCGAACCGACCTCGTTCCCCACCGAACTCGTCCTCGGCCTGCCCGGAGACAAGTGTCGGCGGGTGCGCTCCGCACGGATTGGAGACCTATAAAGAAGCTGCCACAGGTGACCGCGGTCTTCTGGATCATGAAGATTGCCGCCACCACCCTGGGCGAGACCGGCGGCGACCTGATCGCCCAAACCCTCAACGTCGGGTACGCCGTCTCCTCGGTGCTGTTCATCGCCCTGTTCCTCGTCAGCCTGATCACGCAGATGAAAGCGAAGAAATTCCATCCCGCGCTCTACTGGACCGTGATCGTCTCCACCAGCACCGCGGGCACCACCATGTCCGACTTCCTCAACCGGTCCGCCGGCCTCGGCTACGCCAAGGGCGCCCTCCTGCTGATCACCTGCTTGGCCTGTGTGTTCGTGATCTGGATCCGGTGCGGAGAAACGTTCGACGTCGAACAGATCACCACCTTCCGCGGTGAGCTGCTCTACTGGATCGCGATCTTGTTCTCCAACACCCTCGGTACCTCGCTCGGGGATTTTCTCGCCGACAGTTCCGGTCTCGGCTTCGCCGGCGGGGCCGCACTGATCGGTGTGCTGATGGCCCTGATCCTGGTGGCGCACTACTTCACCCGGATCAGGGGCACCGTGTTGTTCTGGGCTGCGTTCGTGCTCACCCGCCCGCTGGGGGCCACAGTGGGAGACCTGTTCAGCAAGCCGAACGACAAGGGCGGTCTCGAGCTCGGCACCGTCGGATCGTCGGCGGTCCTGGCTGCGATCCTGCTGGCACTGATCGTCTACACCCACCTGCGCCACCAGCAGAACGCAGCCGAGCGGGAACCCGTACACCAACCTTCCTGACCGCCTGAGCGCCCATCCGAATGTGAGGGGTTCCGCGATGTCGTCCACCTCACCGTCAACGGGGAAACACCAGAAAACCCCGGCCGGAATGAGAATCCACCTCCGAGAACCCGCCTCGATCGGCGGTCGATCTCGGTGCAGCGGCCGGACCGGGGAGCGGGAGGTAGCAGCACGAGATGGAAGGTGACAGCGTGAGCCACTGCTCAATGGCCTGCCTACTCGGGGGATGCACCCCAGTCGGTGAGGACGCGGGCGGCGATCGCCCGCATTCCGGCGGTGGTGGGGTGCAACGACTGGGCGAAAGACTGTGGGAGCAGGCCTTCGAACCATCGCTGATCGGGTCCGGCGCAGGCATCGTGTCCGATGGCGGCGGTCGCAACGTCCACGAACCGGGCGCCGGTGGCAGTGGCCGCGGCGGCGAGAACCTGATTCATCCTCACGAAGAAGCCCGAGATCCAGGCTGCGTCGGCGTCGCTGGTGGGAATGTTCGGCCAGCAACCGTGGGCTCCGAAGATCCCGCCGTGACCGACGAGCAGCACCCGGGCAGTCGTCGCACGTTGCTCGATGGCGGCCAGTGCCGCGGACACCTTCGGCTCCAGCGCGGCGAGTGCGGAAGTCATTCCACCGATGGTCTCCGGGTCGGTGCGACAGTGCGCGTCGGCGGCTGGGACGGTGGTGTAACACGGTGCCACCAGGGACTGCCACGCGATGTCGTTGCCGCCGATACTGACTGTGACGAGCGTGGTGTCAGGTCGCAGGGCATCGATCTGCGGTGGTACCGCACCGGTGACGGTGGATTGGGACTCGGTGGTGAGAGTCTCGGTTGTCGCGCCCGAACAGGACACGTTGGTGAAGGAATCGGCGTGCAGCGCCCCGGCCACAACCCCCGGATATCCCTCGACCGACCGGAAGCAACCGTCGTGCAGCGAGATCGGCGCCAGGTAGGGGCCCGCGGCGCGGGAATCGCCCATGGCGACGTAGCGGATCGTCGAATCCGGCACCGGGTCGGACCACAGGACGGCGAGCGCGGCCATGCCCCCCCACCAGAGCCGTCCGCATGGTCCGCGCCAAAATCAGTGTCCAATCCTGACGTGGCGGCGTTCCCACACCGTCAGTGTCTGCCCGCGCCGCTGTGATGACGCTGAGAGGAGCGCCGACCCATCTGGTGTCCGCCGCTGCGTCGGTTGTCGTCGGCCTCCCGGAAGGACCGGATGGCGGATGATGGCCGCATGAGATCCGTACCCGAGTGGCTCAGACCGTCGCTGTGGGGGCTGGCGATCCGATCCGCACTGGTCGCCGGTGCGGTCGTGACCATCGCCCTGGGGCTCGGGGCGGCGGCGTTGCTGTTCGTACTGGACCGGTCCCTGCTCTCCGCCCTCGACGACGCCGCAACCGCCCGAGCCCAGGACATCACCACCAGCCTGCGGTCGGACTCACCCGCAGACCTCGACAGTCAGCTCCTCGACACCACACAACGCATCACGCTCGTTCAGGTCGTCGACCGGGCCGGACAGGTGGTGCGGACATCGGACACCGACCCCGGAACTCCGGCGACCGATGTGCGGCCACCTGCCGGTGGTCCGCCGGTGCCGGGACTGACCGGGCGGGCCGAACCCGGTGCGGATCTGCGGATCACCGTGCAGGGCGCCCGCGGCGTCGGAGGTGAATACACCGTCCTGGTCGGAGCGAGCGAGGAACCGGTGGAAGCCACCCTCGCCACGGTGGGTGGGCTGCTCGCCCTCGGTGGCCCGGTCATCGCCCTCGTCGCCGCAGTGGTGACCTACAAACTGGTACGGCGCTCCCTGCGGTCGGTCGAACAAATCCGCACCCAGGTCGCCACGATTTCGAGTACCGACCTCGGTGAACGGATTCCGGTGCCCGCGCCCCGGGACGAGATCGCGGCGCTGGCGCGGACCATGAACGACATGCTCGCCCGACTCGAGGCCGGCCACGCCGCGCAACGCCGATTCGTCGGCGACGCATCACACGAGCTGCGCAGCCCACTGGCCACCGTCACCATGGCCTTGGAACTGGCCGACGGCCGACCAGAATTACTCGACCGCGAACTGGTAAGGGACACGCTGCTGCCCGAGGTCACCCGGATGCACCTGCTGGTCGACGATCTGCTGCTCCTTGCCCGCGCCGACGAGCGCGGCTTGCCGCTGCGGCTCGGTGACGTGGACCTCGACGACGTGGTGGACACCGAAGTCCACCGCGCCCGAGGCGAGACCGGTAAAACGGTCACCGCATCACTGGCTCCCGTGCGGATCCGCGGCGACCTCACTCAACTCGAGCGTGTGATGCGCAACCTCATCGACAACGCCGTCCGGTTCGCCGCACATGCTGTGCACGTGGAGGTCTCGCTGCGCGGGAACACCGCGCAGATCACGGTGTCCGACGACGGGCCGGGCATCCCGCAGCCCGACCGGGCCCGGGTCTTCGAACGGTTCGTGCGACTGGACAACGCCCGTGAACGCGACCGCGGCGGTTCCGGACTCGGCTTGGCCATCGTCGCGGAAATCGTGTCCGCCCACCGAGGTTCGGTGCGGATCGGTGAGAGTGCGCAGGGCGGGGTGCAGGTCGTGGTCACCCTTCCGGTGACTCCGGTGACTCCGGTGTCTCCGGCCGAGTCGTGAGCCGATATCCGACGCCGCGGACCGTGTCGATGGTGTGCGCGCCGAAGGGGGCGTCGATCTTCCGGCGGAGATACCCGACGTACACCTCGACGATATTTTCGTCGCCGTCGTTAGTGCGCGTCCCACACGTTACGCAGAATTTCGCCCTTCGTCAGGGCAGTGTCCGGGTTACGCAACAGGAATTCGAGGACCCCGAATTCCCGGGGAGTCAGGGCCAACTCTTCGTTGCCACGCATGACGCGTCGCCGCGCCGGGTCGAGGCTCAGATCACCGGCGGTGAGTAACACCGGGCGCGCTGGTGCGCCGCGCCAGCGCGCGCAAGCGGGCGACGAGCACCACGAACGAGAACGGTTTGACGAGGTAGTCATCGGCGCCGAGATCGAACGCGTCGGCCTGGTCATACTCGCCGTCCTTGGCGGTCAGCATCAAAATCGGGGTCCAGATTTGCTTGGCGCGAAGTTGACGGACAATCTCATATCCGTTGATTCCCGGCAGCATGATGTCGAGAACGATCACGTCGGAGGTGTCCTCGGTGGCGCGCCACAGACCGTCCTCACCGGTAGCGGCGGTAACCACCACGAACCCCTCGAGTTCGAGGCCGCGGCGAACCATGTTCGCCAACCGCGCTTCGTCCTCGACGACCAGCACCCTCATCAGACTGCCTCTTCCTGCCGCATCCGGTGCTATCGGTTGGCGTTACCGGGCGGAGTCGGTGGTGGTGATGACATCGCTCCACGCGGCCCGGGAACCCGATTCGCCGATTCGGTAGACCTGAACGATGGTTCCTGTGGCCACGACCAGCGCGAGGGCGGCGACGATCAGCGTGAGCGGCCGGGACGGGTCCGTCTTTCGCTCGCGCAGATGGACCGCAGTGAGCGCCAGGGCCACCACGAGGAGAGCGGCGGAGAAGTAGATCATCGTGTCACCCAGCTCGGTGTGGGCGTGCACGGCAGCCGACCGAGCAACGTGCTTCTCGAGCCATTCGCCGGCGTCGGTGGTCAGCGGAGTCACGACGGTGGTCACGGCGGCGAGGACGAGGGTGAGCCAGACGAGTCGGCGCCGGGCGGCGGGCCACACACCGCACACGATGACCAGGATCGCCGTCAATGGAGCCAGGACCACGATGAAATGGACGAGCAGCACGTGGGCGGGCAGGCCGCTGACAGTGGACATGACGCCAGTATTGCGGGGGGCGCTGAGAAAGCGCTGAGGCCGGAGGCACCTGCCGGTGGGGAGTGGCAGGCAGACCCGGGCGGTGCAGGGTTCATGGCGTGATCTCCGCGAGGACGGCGCGGAGGCCGTCGAGGAACGACCGGACGGTGGAGGCGTCGAACAGGTCCGTCGAGTACACGAGTTCGGCAGCGATACCGGCGGGCCGACCGTCGGTGTTGTGGCGTTCGGTGAAATGAAAGTGCAGGTCGCATTTCGCGATATCGAGGGGCCGAGGGGTGATCTCGAAGCGCAACGTCTCGGCAACCAATGTGGCGGGAGTGAAGTTGTTCAGCGACAGCGCGACCTGGAAAAACGGATGCAGCGACGGTGAGCCGGGTGGATCGAGCACCTCGACCAATCGCTCGAACTGCACCTCGGACTGGGCGAGGGCACGCAGTTCCACCTCGCGGGACTGATCGATGATCTCGGCGAAACCCATGTCCGGGTCGAGGCGGGTACGCAGCACGATGGTGTTGACGAACATGCCCACCACGTCGTCGAGCGCGGGATCCCCGCGCCCCGCGACCGGGGTGCCGATGGCGATGTCGTTGTCCCCGCTGAGGCGCGCAAGCAGCATGGCCACCGCCGAACGCAGCGCGGTGAACAGTGAGGTGTGATGGTGGTGGGTGAGGGACAGCAGGGCGCGGTGGGTGCGCTGATCGATCTGAAAGCTTTCGCGTCCTCCGCCGTAGGTCCACTGGCGAGGTCGTGGCCGGTCGGTCGGCAGTGAGAGTTCGCCAAGCCCCGCCAATTCTGTTTTCCAATAGTCGATTTGGCGTGATACGAGGCTCTCGGGGTCGGTCTCGGCGCCGAGGAGTTCGCGCCGCCACACACTGTACTGCGAGTACTGCACCGCGGCGGGTCCCCACATCGGGGCCGCGCCCGCGGCGCGGGCGGTGTACGCGGCGACGAGATCGCGGGCCAGCAACGCCAACGACCAACCGTCCGCCGCGATGTGGTGGATCACGCACGCCAGGACGTGCTCGCGAGGGGTCAGCTCGAACAACCCGGCACGCAGCGGCGGTTGCTCGCGCACATCGAACCCGGTCTCGAGCAGACAAGCTATCGGTTCCCCGGCATCTCGAGCCGAGATCTTCACGGGGGCGAGATCGGGGAGGGCGTCAGCGACGTCAAGGACACACTGGTGCGGCCCGGTGGGGGAGTCGGGGAACACCGTCCGCAACGAGCGGTGCCGCTCGAGAACATCGGCGGTGGCCAGTTGCAGTGCGTCGGTATCGAGTTCCCCGACCACCCTGACGGTGAACGGAATGTTGAACAGCGCGGGTGTGGTGACGGTGCGGTCGATGAACTGTTGCGACGGCGAAAACGGCACGCGATCGGGAACCGTGACGTCACGCACCCGCGGTCGGGGCGGAAGGTCGCCGGTCCGGTGGTGACCGGCGTCGGTGACGACCCGCGCGAGCGCGGCCACGGTGGGCGTGTCGAAGAGGTCCCGCACCCCGAGCGTGCTGCCGTGTTCGGTGTTGATCGCCGCGACCACCCGGGTGGCGGACAGCGAGTCCCCACCGAGGTCGAAGAACGAATCGTCCGCACCCACCGGATGCACTCCCAGTATCAGGGCGAACACGTCGGCGACCATGCGTTCGGCTGCCGTCGCCGGCTCGCGGCGCGAGGCCAGGGAGGAGCCGAACTCGGGCGGAGGAAGGGCGCCGCGGTCGAGTTTTTTGGTCGGCGTCAGCGGAACCGTGTCCAGGACCATGATCGATGCGGGGACCATGTAGTCCGGCAGGAGCCGGGCCGCTTGAGCTTTCAGGGATCCTGGTGTGGCTGCCGCCTCCGGTCGAAGCGTCACGTAGGACACGAGGACTGGGTCACCGGCCGGGTTCCGGTGCACGACGGTGACGGCGAAGGTGACGTCGTCGTGTCGGTGCAGTGCTGCGTTGATCTCGCCGAGTTCGATGCGGAACCCGCGGATCTTGACCTGTGCGTCGGTGCGGCCCAGGAATTCGAGGGTGCACTCGCCGGTCCAACGGACCCAGTCGCCGGTGCGGAACAGTCGGGTTCCGGGTTTACCGAACGGGTTGGCGACGAACCGTGCCCCGGTCAGTGCGGGCCGCTGATGGTAGCCGCGGGCCACCCCCGCGGTGGCGAGATAGAGCTCGCCGACCGCGCCCGGTGGCAGCGGACGTAATCTGCGGTCGAGGACCACGGCGCTGACCCCGCGCATGAGGGATCCGATCGTCACTTTCTGCTGTGGTGTGATCGGGTCGGTCAGGGTGACGCTGCAGGTGGTTTCGGTGGGCCCGTAGGCGTTGCGCATCGTCCGGCCGCCGGCCCAGCGCTGCACCAGCTCCGGCGGGCACACTTCGCCGCCGACCAGGACGAGTTCGAGGTCGTCGAGCCCCGTCGGGTCCACGGTGGCCAACGCGGACGGTGTCGACAACAGGTGGGTGATGTGTTCGGCGCGTAAGAGCGCCGCTAGCTCCTGCCCGCCGTACACCTCGGGCGGGGCCACCACGAGGGTGGCGCCCGAGATGGCTGCAGCGAGGACCTCGACCAGCGCGGTGTCGAAGCTGGGCGAGGCGAAATGCAGGACACGTGAGTGTGCGGTGACCGCGTAGTTGTCGCGGATCTCCTGGGCCAGGTTGGCCAGACCCTGGTGGGTGACGACCACACCCTTGGGCCGGCCGGTGGACCCGGAGGTGTAGATCACGTACGCGGAGTACTCGACCCGCAGCGAACGGACACGATGCTCGTCCGCCACGCCCAGGCCAGGACTATCGCCCCAGGCACTGTCGTCGTCGAGGATCAGCCACCGGACGTGATCGGGCAGATGCCCGATCTCGGCGGTGACGGTGAGCCCGACTGCGGCGCCGCAGTCGCCGAGTGTGTACTCGATCCGCTCGGCCGGATGAGTCGGATCGATCGGAACATACGCGGCGCCGGTCTTCGCGACCGACCACAGTGCCAGGACCGACTCGTACGACCTCGGTACCGCCACCGCAACCAGGTTTTCCGGTCCGATTCCCTGCCCGATCAGGGCCGCGGCGACCTGGTTGGCGCGGCAGTCGAGTTCGGCATAGGACACCGCACGTCCGCGGTCGCGGACCGCGATGGCCTCCGGGTGGGACTCGACTGCCGCGGTGAGAAGCCGATCGAGAGTGATCGGATCACTGTCCGCCAGACCGCTGGCCGGCACGAACTCGTCGCGTTCACCCGCGGCGAAGAGGTCGAGATCGGCGACCGGGAGATCCGCCGCGGTCGCCGCGGTGAACGATGCGAGGAAGGTAGTGAATCGGCGGTGATGGCTGCGCAGCTCGGATGCGTCGTACAGGGCCGGATTCCCCTCGAAATCAATCCGGGGAACCGAATCCGAAAGTCCGGGGTAAATGTTGACCGCCAGATCCGCGGTGGGCCCGGTGGTCAACACCCGCACCCGGCCGGTCACCGCGCCGAGGGTGATCTCCTGCCTGAACAGCATGAGGTTGAGTACCGGTCCGAAATGCGCGAGACCGTTTCCCTCCGAGCCCATCTCCCGCCCAATATCCTCACGGCGATACCGTTGATGGCGCAGTGTTGCCGTCAACGCGGCTCTGGCCATCCCGATCGCGCCGCCCACCGTGGTAGCTCCGATTCCCTCCAGCCGCAGCGGAAGAACATTCGACACCGAACTACCCGCCGCCCGGAGCCGGGCCGAGGTGCGTGCAGAAACGGGCAGTGACAGAACGACATCGTCGGCACCGGTCAACCGGGCGAGATACGCCGCGAAGGCGGCCACGATCAGCGCCGTCGGATTATGACCGGTCCCGGGCGCGAGTCCCCGGGTCGAAGGCTCCAAAGGAAGGGAATCCCCGGCCACCCGAACCGTGGCGCCCGGTGGCGCGGTCTGCGGGCTCAGGCTGACCACGGGGGGAAGCTCGTGCACCTGGTGTTGCCAGTAGTCACGATCCCGACCGAACCGGGGGGAGGACCGATATTCCGCATCCTCCTGCATGATCCGTTCCGGGTCGATCACCGGGCGCTGCGGGGCGTCGATACCGTCGATTGCGGCGACGTACAGTTCGGCCGCCCGGCGCATCGACATCATCGCCGCGTACCCGTCCAGCGCGATGTGGTGGGCGCGCGAATACCAGTAGAAGTGCTCGTCAGCCAGGTGCAGGATGTGCGAGACGATCAGCGACTCGCCGTACATGTCGATGGGCGCTGCGCTCTCGTCCCGCATCCACGCCTGGGCGGCCTCGACGGAGCCGCCCCGAAAGTCGGCAATGGGCACCGGCTTCGCCGGCCTCGTGCCCAGGGCCTGGTGCGGTTGCCCGTCGACGTCGACCAGCCGGATGAATCCGCCGCCGAGTTCGCGCAGCGCTCGCTCGCTCGCCCCGGCCAACAGGTCGAGGTCGACCGGCCCGCGAAGCTCCACATACTGGGCGATGACGTACGGGACGTCGGGGGTGAGTTGCTGGGCGAACCATATGGAGCGCTGCGCCGCCGTCAGAGGGATCACTTGTGCGTGCCCCGGCTCCGGCAGGTTGGTACCGGAGATCACATCCGCCTCGCGATTCTCGTCGCATCCGGTCCGTCACCACGCGCACAGGGCGGTGCCGGGGATGAGGTGTCCTCGACTCGAGGCCATGGGCGGGGAGTCACAGTCTGGGCGCCGGCACCCGCAGGGCCCCTCACTTGACCGCCCGCAGCACGACGAGCTCTTCGCTGCGCTGCCCGGGACCGATCACTCCACGCTGTGCGAGCATGTCCCGGCGGGCCGCGAGAACCGGCCCGAAGGGGACCTCGACCCGCGACACGACATCCACGCGCAGACCCCGTTCTTCGAGCATCGTCTGGGACTTCTCGATCCCACTCAACGCGGACTGCACGAGCAGCAGCACCCCGCCGGCATTAAGAACGTCCGGGACCTGCACGCAGATCCGGTCGAGTACCGCACGGCCGTCGGTGCCCGCATTCCAGGATCGCGCGATCCCGCTGTGCGGCAGCCCTGCAGCCTCGGCGGGGACGTAGGGCGGATTGGACACCACCAGATCGAAACGTTCGCCGCGGACAGGCTCGGTGAGGTCGCCGCGCACCACTCGCACCGAACGACGGTGCAACCGGGCGTTGATCCACGTAGTCGCGAACGCGCGCCGCGACACGTCGACCGCCGTCACCCGCCCAGCACCCTGCTTGGCGGCGCAGACACTGAGCACCCCGCTCCCGGCACACAGATCCAGCACTCGGGAATCGGGCCCGAGAGTCACCTGTTTCAGAGCCCCGACCAACGCCCACGTATCATGCTGCGCGGGGTACACGCCCGGCAGTCGCACCAGCACCGGAGCCTCCCTTTTCGCTGTCCAGACTCCGCTCCAGAGGTCGTTTCGAGCGCCGATGGAACTATACAAACTCCACAACATGCGCTTGACCACCCACGCCGCGGCGTGAGCACCGACACCCTTTGACCTTGGCATTTCGTCGACGACCCTCAACCTGACGCCCAAAGCTCGGCTGTGGTTGCACGTGTCGCGGAAGGTCGGTCTCCAAGAAAACGATGCTACATACAGGATGCCAAACCTAACCATCCGGATCCTGGTGGACCGCGTAACAGCTGGAAGGTTGATCATCGGCAACCCGGACGGCACCCGCCCGAGAATTCGTTGCGGCTCGATTGGGACGCTGCGGGGCAGGGATTTTCGCTGTATCCACGGAGATGACCTACCGACCGTACGCGATCCTCGTTGAGAATTCGCTGAGAGCGGGCCCGTTACCGGACATCCCGGGCTAATCGGACAATTTGAACCAAATAGAATGTGTGGCAACGCACCTCGCTGGTCATGTCCAGTTTGTTACGTTCACGATGGCCATGCATTCGCCGCCGTCCGTCCATCGAGTGCTACCCGATGGACGGAGGTTCGCGTTCGGGCTGCTCTACGGACTCGATACTTCGGGCAACGTGGGTCGGCTGGCGATGTGGCGATGGCGGCCCCTGTAGCCCCGTTTCGGGGCCGGTGACCACAAGGGACTCGACGTACTCAGCCCCCGCGGCGTCCACCTGCCGCGTTTCGGAATGATCCATCCGCTCCCGGTCCCCGCCTCAGGACAGAAAAGTCGACTGAACGGTGGGGTTGGCCCGGGCGTTAGGATGACGCCTGGCCGACCGGGAGTTTTACTGCGTTCCAGCGCGTCTCGCAAGTGATGCGGCGGATGTCGGTGTACCCAAACTGTCAGGGACCTTTCGTGCGGTGCCGGACCGGCCTACGGCTGCCCGGTTATGTGCGCCAAGGCCGTCGCACCACCCGCGCCGGGAGGCTCTCATATGTCGTACGCCACGGCTTTGCCGAGGACGCGGATGCCGACGCGGTCGCCGGGGGTGAGGGCGGTGGCGCCGAAGCGGCGCACGGTGACCCGTTCGGGATTCTCACTGTCCGCGGTGTCGAGGCGGATGCCGAGCAGCATCTCCGATCCGAGGTACTCGACGTCGACGACGGTCCCCGCGACGCCGGCACCGTCCGTGGTCAATTCGATCTGTTCGGGCCGCAACATGATTCGGGCGTTCCCGTGGACGCCGTTCGGTGCCACGGCGACGTCGCCGAGGGCGCAGTGGGCCCTGCTGCCCTCGATTTGCGCCGACAGCACGACGGCGTCGCCGATGAATTCGGCGGTGGGGACGTCGATGGGGGTGGAATAGATCTCGCGTGGGGTGCCGATCTGGGCGAGTCGGCCCGCGCTCATCACCGCGACCCGGTCGGCGAACGACAGTGCCTCGGGCTGGTCGTGGGTGACGAGGATGGTGGTGATCGCGGCCTTCGCGAGGACGTCGGCGACGATCCTGCGGGTGTTGGCTCGTAGGCCGGCGTCGAGGGCGGAGAACGGTTCGTCGAGCAGCATGAGTTCGGGTTCCCGGGCCAGCGCCCGCGCAAGTGCCACGCGCTGCTGCTGCCCGCCCGACAGCTGGTCGGGGCGCCGGGCCGCGTAGGACGGGTCGAGCGAGACCATCTCGAGGAGCTCGGCGATCCTCGCCGGGGTGCGGGCCCGGCGGGGGAGCCCGAACCCGACGTTCGCGCCGACCGTGGCGTGCGGGAACAGCGCACCGTCCTGGGCGACGTATCCCACCGACCGCCGGTGCGCGGGCACCCAGCCGCCGCCGGCGACGATCCGGCCGGCCAGTGCGATGGTGCCGGCGTCCGGCTTCTCGAAACCCGCGATCAGGCGGAGCAGAGTCGTCTTGCCGCAGCCGGACGGTCCGACGATCGCGGTGGTGGATCCCGACTCGACCGCGAACGCAACCTGTCGGAGGATGGTCGCGCCGCCGAACGACTTGTCGAGCCCTTCCACTTCGAGTGCGTAAGTCATAGTCCCGCCACCTTTTTCGACTGGGAGAAGAGCACGTACGTCATCGGCAGCGACAGCACGATCATAATCAGCGCGTACGGTGCGGCACCGGCGTAATCGATCTCGCTGCTGAGCGACCAGAACTGCATGGACAAGGTGCGGGTACCGGTCGGTGCCAGCAGGAGGGTGGCGGTCAGTTCGTTCACGATCCCCAGGAACACCAACGCCCCGCCCGCCGCCGTCGCCGGGGCGGCCAGTCGCAACGTCACCCGGAAGAACGCCGACAGCGGAGAGATACCCAGCGACTGCGCCGCCTCCTCCAGCCCGACGGGTGCCTGCGCGAGCCCGGCCCGCTGATTGATCAGGGCACGCGGCAGGAACAGCAGCGCGTAGGCCGCGATCACGACGGTGACCGTCTGGTAGAGCGGATGCAGGTAGCGGATGGAGACGGTGACCAACGCCAGCGCCACCACGATGCCGGGCAGCGAACTCGAGATGTACGTGCCGCCCTCGAGGAAACGGCTGAATCGTCCGCGGTGGCGGATCGAGATCCAGGCGATCGGGAACGCGAGTACACATGTCACGACAGCGCCGGCGATGCCGAAGCCGAGGGTCTGGACCAGCGCGGCGGCAACGGTATCCAGTTCCCAGACCGCGCTCCCGCCGATGACGAGCCAGCGTAGGACACTGACCACCGGGACACCGACGGATGCGGCGATCAGCACCCCGAGGAACAGCATCACGATCGGCGAATACCGCCAGCCGAGTTCGGCGGGGACGGCCCGGCGCGCGGCCCCCGACCCGATCCGGGCGTACCGGGCGCTGCCGCGGACGACCGATTCGATCACCAGCAGGGTCAGGCACAGCAGCACCAGGACCCCGGCGAGCATGGTCGCCGCGGCTCCGTTGAACGTGGACTGGTACTGCTCGAAGATCGCCGTCGTGAACGTGTCGAACCGGATGAACACGAAGGCGCCGTATTCGGCGAGAAGGTGCAGCGAGACCAGCAGCGCGCCGCCGGCGATGGCGAGCCGCAGTTGCGGCACCACGACGCGGAAGAACACCGCCCACGGGTCGGCGCCGAGGGCGCGCGCCGATTCCTCGACCGCGGGGTCCAGTCGGCGCAGCGTCGCCGCAGTGGGGATGTAGACGAGCGGGAAATACGAGAGGGTCGCGATGAGGACACCGCCGTGCAGCCCGCCGAGGGAGGGAATCGCCGTCACCCACGAATAACTGTTCACAAACGCCGGAACGGCCAGTGGCGCCGCGAGAAGCACTGCCCACACCTTCGCCCCGGGCACCCGGGTGCGCTCGACGAGCCAGGCGGCCGTGACGCCGACGGCGACGCAGATCGGCACCGTGACCAGGACCAGCATCACGGTGTTGGTGAGCAATTCGCGGACCCGGGGCCGGAACAGCAGCGCCGACGCGGTGTCCCAACCGGTGGCGATGCTCTGCGCCACCACGTATCCGAGCGGGATGAACGATGCGGCCACCACGATCACCGCGGCAACGGCCAAGGGCAGTGGCATGCCAGGCCGGGCGGACGGACGACGCGCCGTGTCCGCGTCCCCCGACCGCACTCGGCCGATCAGTGCGAGATTCAGAGCAAACCGGCTTCCGTCATCAGTTCGGTAACCTGCGGGCTGTTGAGCTTCGCGGGGTCGACCTGCGGCGCCTGCAGTTCGGCGAGGGGAACGAGCTTCGGGTTCGCGGGCACACCGCTGCCGACGGTGTATTCGAACGACGTCCCGGTCTGCAGGACCTCCTGCCCCTTCTGTCCGGTGACGAACTTCAGGAACTGCTGCGCCGCATCCTGTTTCGTGCTGGACTTCAGGACGCCACCACCGGAGACGCTGACGAACGCACCGGGGTCCTCGTTCTTGAAGTAGTGCAGAGCGACGTTGTTGCTGTTCTCACCGGTCTTGGCCTGATCGCCGAACCAGTAGTAGTGGTAGATGACGCCGCCGGGGATCTCCCCGGCGTTGACAGCCTTCATCACGGTGCCGTTGCCCTTGTAGGTGCGGACGTTGTCCTTCATCCCGGCCAGCCACTGCCGGGTGGCGTCCTCACCCTTCAGTTCGAGGAGTGCGCTGACGATGGCCTGGAAGTCGGCCCCCGACGGGGAGGCGGCCCAGCGGTCCTTCCATGCGGGGTCCTGCAGATCGAGCAGCGACTTCGGCAGCTGGTCCTGGGGCAACATGTCCTTGTTGTACGCGAAGACGGTGGAGCGGGCCGCGATGCCGGTCCACTTGCCGCTCGACGGCCGGTACTGGGCCGGGACCTGGTCGAGGACGTCCTGGTTCACGTCGGTGAAGAGCCCGGCGTTCTCGACCAGCGCCATCGCGGGGGAATTCTCGGTGAGGAACACATCGGCCGGCGACTGACCCCCCTCGGCCACGAGCTGGTTGCCGAGCTCGGTGTCACTGCCGTTGCGCAGTTCCACCTCGATGCCGGTCTCCGCGGTAAAGGCGTCGGCCCATTCCTGAGTGAGCGATTCGTGCTGCGCGTTGTAGACGGTGATCTGGTTGGCTCCGCCGGAGTCCGTCGCGGTGTCCGAACCGGAATCCGAGCATCCCGACACCGTCATCACCGCGGCGGTGGCCAGTGCCAGCCCCGACATCAGTCCGATCCGCATCCTCATCGTCCGTCCTCCTCCGCAGCGGGACCTCTCCCGGCCGTCTCCAGGAAAATGATGCCACGTGCAGGATTGGCAAACCTAACCATCTGGATTTTGGTGGACCGCGTATCAGGTGGGGAGGGCGTGCCTGCAATCAATGCGCCTGTCGGTTGGCAGTCATTTGTCCTGTTGCCGTGACACGCTGGATCGAACCAAAGATCGAGGCGATCCGGATCCGGTCGAGTTCCGAACGCAAGGCAGCGGGTCGTCGGCACAGGACGAGTACGAATGTCACCGCCTGCCAGTAGAGAATGCCGACCAGAATCGACAAGGCCAGCGCCAACCAGGGATGGTCGGCGCGCAGCGGCAGATACACCTGGAAGTGCGTCAGGTAGATGTACAGGGACGCGCTCGCCAACACCCCTGCGACCCGGCTCAACAGGGTGGGGCAGGGGACGGATCTGAGCCACACCAGCAGGCAGAGCCCACCGACGACGATCATTTCCCGCCGAGTCTCGCCGAAGAAGAACCCGGGAACCGTCGCCACGATCACCGAGGTGACGCAGAGGCGGTGCCATACGGTCGTCGCCGTGGCGGCGGCCCAACCGAGGGCGAACAGCCAGAAGACCACCGACGCGGTCAGGATGCGATTGGGGCCGTCGTCGACGTCGACTAGCCCGTACCGGGTGAGCAGGCCGAGGGCCACGAACCCCATCGCGAACCAGAACGGGTGCCTGCGCTCGATGCGGTCGAGGAGCGGGATGTACAGCACGGCGGCGGCGGCGAGCACGATGTACACGATCGCCTCGACGAACCAGTATCTCCACTCGGCGGACCACCCGTCCGGACCGAGAATTCCGTTGAGCAAGAACGCACTGGTGATGCGGTAGTCCCCGGTCACGGCGATGATCGACCCGATCCACACCATGCTGGGAACGGCGATCCGGGCGACGCTCGCGAGTGTGTGGCGGACACGTTCGGTCCGTTCGGCCGTACCGAGGTGGAATCGGGCGAAGTTGTAGCCGGCGATCCCGAGGAGCACGTGCGCTCCGCCGAGCACCGTGAACAGGTGAATGTGCGAGCCCGCGATCAGAACGATCGCGACCGCGCGGAGCAGAACATTGGTTTCCACTGTCCGCCACCGGCGGCGCAGCCGCGGAGCCGGCGCGAAGTCCCCGATCGGAGTCGTATGCCAGTTCTCGGGAAGGTAGGCGAGGATCTCCTCGAGCCGCAGGGACATCCGCACATAGGACAGGGAGTCGCCGCCCAGGTTCACGAACGTGCTGTCGTCGGTGACGTGCGTGCAGTGGAGGATCTCGGCATACAGCGCACGTAGGGTGTTGGTGTCGGGGCCGGTCCTCGGAGACGTGGCGCGCGGGGACTCGTACCCGTGCGCGAGCTCGGCCACGGCTCGGAGGTCGGGTTTGCCCGTGGAGGTCCGCGGAATCTCGTCGACGAGGCACACACGCACCGCTCCGAGCGGAAGGCCGCAGGCCCGCGCGGTCGCGCGCCGGACGCCGTCCACGTCGCCGCCGTCCTGGACGGCCACGATGAGCTCGTCCGTCCCGCCCGCGCAGCAGGCCGTCAGCCCGTGCTGCGCGAGTGCCGACTCGACGTGCTGCACGTCGATCCGCAGTCCGAAGACCTTGACGAATCGGCTGCGGCGGCCGACCACCTCGTACAACCCGTCACCCGTGTGCCGGGCGAGGTCCCCGGTCCGCAGTTCGCCGCCGAGATCGTCACCGAGGCGCAGGTCGTCGGGGGTGTGGGCGTAGCCGAGCATCACGTTCGGCCCCGTGTAGATCAGCTCACCGGTGCCGTCCGGGGCGTCGGAGACCGGTTCGAGCCGGAAGGATCCGCCGGGAATCGGCCGGCCGATCGTGTGCGGGTGGCTGGGCGCGAGTTCCGGGGGCAGGTACGCCATCCGGGCGGTCGCCTCGGTCTGCCCGTACATGACGAACAAATCCCAGCCCCGGCGTCGTCCCAGTTCCGAATAGTTTCGGACGCGGTCCGGCGGGAGCCGCCCGCCGGCCTGCGTGATGTAACGCAGGTCGGGCAGATCCATGTCGTCGAACCCGATCCGGTCCAGGAGATCGAAGGTATAGGGCACCCCCGCAAAGGTGGTGCCGCGGTGGGTCCGGACGAGGTCCCAGAATCCGGGGTCGGTGACCGAGAGAGTCGTGAGGATCAGGGCGGCGCCGCGGACCAGGTGGCTGTGGATGACCGACAGCCCGTAGCAGTAGTGCATGGGCAGCGTCGTGACAGCACGGTCGGTGTCGCAGATGTTGAGGTACTCCGCGATCGACTCGGCGTTGGTCTGCACGTTGCGGTGCGAGAGGCGGACGAGTTTCGGTGATCCGGTGGATCCGGAGGTGCTCAGCAGCAGCGCGAGGTCGGGGTGCAGCAGGTGCGCGGAGCCTGCACGCTGCTCCTCGACCACCGTGCGTCCGTCGGTGCTGCGCACCACCACGTCGGGCCGGTACGCGGCGATCAGGCCGTTGAGGCTGTCGGGATTGTCGCCCGGTGCCAGCAGCACCGGATGCCCGGCGAACAGGGCCGCGAGGTAGGTGACGATCAGATCGATCTCAGGGGTGCCGGCGACCAGCACCAGACGGCGGGTCCGGCCGAGCTGTGAGGCCGCCCGCTCGACACGATCCGCCAGTTCGCGGTAGGTGACCGTATCGTCCGGTGTGACCAGTGCCGGGGCGTCGCCGAATCCTCCCAACGCGCGCGCGAAGCCCACACCGCGGAGCTCTACACGGACGGACTGGCTAGGCACCGACCGAGTCTATAAGGCATGCCGTACCTAACTCACCTGTCGGGACAACGGCAGCCTCTCCGAGACCGCCCTGTCCGGGGCGTCGGTGCACGCGCCGATCCGCCGGCGCGCCCTGGCCGCCGGGTACGGCGCGAACGTCGTCGCCCAACTCGGCGGGCACTCCCCACCGCGCGGGGTTCGTCACCCAGCCGGTCATCTACTCGCATTCTCCGACACACTCGACGGTGCGATGAGATCCTCCCGGAACTGGCGGGGGCGGCGCCGTGCCGTCACGATCTGAACCCGGCAGCGCCCGGGGTTGGCCGGCCCGCATTTTTCAGCCGTGAGTCAGTTTCGGCCTGCGATCATGGACTGCACGATGCGGTTACTTGTGGTCGAGGACGAGCGGCGCCTTGCCGCCGGGCTGCGCAAGGGGCTCGAGGCGGAAGGTTTTGCGGTCGATGTCGTGCACAACGGCACCGACGGCCTCTGGATGGCGCGCGAGAACCCGTTCGACGCGATCGTCCTCGACATCATGTTGCCCGGGGCGAACGGTTACCAGGTGTGCCGGACCTTGCGTAGCGAGGGCAATTGGACCCCGATCCTGATGCTCACCGCCAAGGTCGGAGTCTGGGACGAGGTGGAGGGTCTCGACACCGGCGCCGACGACTACCTGGCCAAGCCGTTCTCGTACGCGGTGCTGCTCGCCCGGCTGCGGGCACTGCTGCGCCGGGGCGCGAGCCCACGCCCCACCGTGATCGAGGCCGGGGACCTGCGGTTGGATCCGTCGGCCCGCCGGGTGTGGCGCGGCGGCGAGCAGATCGAGTTGACGACACGTGAGTTCGCGGTCCTGGAGTTCCTGCTGCGCCATCCCGGCGAGGTGCTGCCGAAGGCGGACATCCTGGGTCACGTCTGGGACTTCGACTTCGACGGTGATCCGAACATCGTGGAGGTCTACGTGCGGCGGTTGCGCACCAAACTGGGGCGGTCGACGGATCCGCCAGTGATCGAAACCGTTCGTGGAGCCGGATATCGGCTGGTCGCCCATGGCGGTTGACCGTGTGGTCGCCCGTATCCGCCGGGTACGTGCGCGCGTCGGCACGGTTCGGGCGGGCACCACGGCGGTGGCGACCGTGATCGTCGCGGTCGCACTCGTCGTGGGCGCCGCCGCGCTGATCGCGGCGCTGCGCGGCACGCTGATCGACGAGGTCGAGGAGTCTGCCTGGGCGCAGGCACACGAGGTGGCGCGTCAACTCGAATCCGGCCGACCGCCGACATTGGAGGTCGCCGGCAGCGATGAGCAGTTGATCCAGGTGCTCGACCCGGACGGCGAGGTGCTCGCAGCGAGCCGCAACGTCACCGGCGAAGCCGCGGTGGCGCGACTGGAGCCCGGCGAGTCCGCGCGCGTCGTGACACCGCTCGACGACGACCCCTTCGTCGCGGTCGCGGCGGGCGCGCAGACCCCCGCCGGGCCGCGGACGGTGGTGGTGGCCAGGGCGTTGATCGGCGTCTTCGAAACCACGAGCCTGATCACCAGGCTGCTGATCGTCGGACTGCCGATAGTGCTGTTCGTCGTGGCGGGCACGACCTGGCTGACGGTGGGCCGAGCGCTCACACCCGTCGAGGCGATCCGGCGCGAGGTCGACGAGGTCTCGGCCGCGCAACTGCACCACCGGGTGCCCCAGCCCCGGACCGACGACGAGATCGGGCGATTGGCGTCGACCATGAACCGGATGCTGGCCCGCCTCGAGCGCGCCCGAAATAGTCAGCGACGCTTCGTTTCCGACGCCGCGCACGAGCTGCGCTCACCGATCACCACGATCCGCCAGCACGCGGAGGTCGCGCTCGCGCATTCGGACCGAACCACCACCGAGGAGCTGGCCGAGGTGGTGCTCGCCGAGGACCTGCGGATGCAGCACCTTGTCGAGGACCTGTTGCTGCTGGCCCGCGCGGACGAACACGTCCGGCCGCCGAGCGCGCCGGTCGACGTCGACGACCTGGTCTTCGACGAGGCCCGCCGGCTTCGCTCGATCACCTCCCCGCGAGTCGACACGGCGGCCGTGACGGCGGCTCGGGTGCGCGGCGATGCCGAGGCACTCGGCCGCGTGTTGCGCAATCTCGGTGACAACGCCGCCCGGCACGCACAGAGTCGGATCGACTTCGTCCTCGCCGATCGGGGCGGCGACGTGCTGTTGACGGTCGACGACGACGGACCGGGAATCCCGGAGCCCGAACGGGGGCGGGTGCTGGAGCGGTTCGTCCGGCTCGATGCCGCGCGATCCCGGGATGTGGGCGGCAGCGGTCTGGGCCTGGCCATCGTCGACGAGATCGTCCGGGCACACGGTGGGTCGGTGTCGATTTCCGAATCGCCGTTGGGCGGCGTGCGCGTCGCGGTGATACTGCCCGCGGGCGATGGCTGAACACGTTTCGACGAGCGTTCAGGCTGCCGTCAGGTGACCGGGGGCAGCCTTACCGCACGGGGAGATTCAGCGAGGGAAGTTGTGTGATGAGGATCAAACATGTCCGACTTGCGGCGGTTGCCGTCGGCGTCGTGGTCGCGATCGGAACGGGTGTCGCGGTGGCCTCGAGTGGTGACCAGGAAACACCCATCACCGGGGACGCCCTCACGAAGGCCAGCGCCGCCGCCTTGGCGCACACCGACGGCGGAACCGTCACCGGCACCGAGATCGGCGACGAGGAGAGCCTCTACGAGGTGGAGGTGACTTTGCCCGACGGCAACCAGGTCGACGTCCAACTGGACCAGAACTTCACCGTCGTCGGTACCAAGACCGACGGGCCGGGCACCGACGACGGAGCCGGCGTACCGGACAACGACGGCAACTGAATAGGCCCCGGGATGAACACCGGCCCCGTGCGCCGCCTCGTCGCGATGGTGCTCTGCGCGGTAGTCGGTGTCGCCCCGGCCGCGTGCGGCAACGACTCCGCCCCCGCGGACTGCATCGGGGTCGTCGACGAATCCGGCGACCCGACCGACGAGTGCCTGCCCCTCGCATCGGACACTGCGCGCGTCGACCTCGGCACACCGACCTTCGCCGCACCGACCTCGATCACGAACCGGCTGCATCCGACGAGCGCGCTCGCGCAGATAATCTACGGCGGTCAGGTGGGCGGCGAGCCGCTGCGCACCGAGGTGACCCGGATGCCCGGGACAAAGACAATCCCGTGGCGCGGCACGCCGGTCGAGACGGTGATCGTCCAGTACGTCGCATATTGGACGGGCGCATCCACGAGGTGGCGATCGACTGGTTCGCCCAGGCCGGCGACGGGTCGGTGTGGTACTTCGGCGAGGACGTTGTCAACTTCGAGAACGGGAGCGTCGCCGACACCGAGGGGACTTGGATGGCCGGCGACCAGACACCGGACGCGATGATCATGCCGGCGCAGCCGCGCGTCGGTGACGTGTACCGCCCGGAGAATGCCCCGGAGGTGGTGTTCGAGGAAGTGCGCGTCGAGAAGGTCGACCAGGATGTCGCCGGCCCGAGCGGAAACATCGGCGGCGCCATGGAAGTCAGCGAGCTGCATATGGACGGGACACGGGAGGGGAAGATCTTCGCTCCCGGGTACGGCGAGTTCTCCACCGGAAGCCCCGCTGGTGACCTCGAGGCGGTGTCGCTGGCGTCGCCGACCGACATGCGGCCGGGTCCGGCTCCCGCGGAGTTCGGCGCGCTGTCGATCGCCGTCGGCGATGTCTTCGCCGCGGCCGCCGACCCCGAGCGCGTGGGGCAGACCGTTACGGCACTCGATCAAGCATGGGATTCGGTGCGTAACGTGGGCATTCCGCCTCAGGCGGAGCTGCAGATCCAGCGCGACATCGACACCCTCACCCGTGCCGTCGGCAATCGGGATTCGAGGTCCGCACAGTCGGCTGCGCAGCGCATCGCCCAGAACGAGCTCGACCTTCGACTGCTGTACCGGCGGGTGATTGACGTCGACGTGGCCCGTCTCGCACTGTGGGCACGCCAGCTTCCGGTCGATGTGGCCGCCGCCGACACCGGTGCGGTCCGGGGTGATACGGCGGCGCTGGATCGGGTCTGGGAGCGCACCCGGCCCGGGGTCGAGGAAACCGAGGATGTGGACACCGCCCTCGACGAGGTGCGGCGGGCGGCCGACGGCGAAGACCTTCCCGCGGTCGGCCGGGCCTCGGCGAACCTCACGCAGGCGGTTGCGGGATTGCACACCAGGTGAGCACCGGCCGATCCGAGCCGTGCCGAAGCGAGCGTGGGCGCTCGAAGTCGCCGATCTCGGGAACACGTGAGGCTCGGCCCAACTCAGTGGGCGCGTGCGCAGTCATGGGCTGACCATGCAGTGGGGACGCGGATGCCGAGTTTCGCGCAGTTCCATCGCGCGACCGGACGGAACGAAGGTTGCGGCGCGCGAGAGCCCGCTGCCCGCGAGCCGCTCGGTGTTCGTGGGCCGGGTCGCGTCGGAACCGCGGGGTGGGTGTCCGCGTCAGGAGGAGCCGAAGCTCGGCGGCGGAGACATCCTGAAGGGTGCCGGCGGGTTATTTTGCTCGCGGTTCCG
>NZ_JBFUHV010000122.1:0-27583 GCF_056402215.1 Rhodococcus sp. P4_B6
GATACCCCGTACCCCGTCCGCAGCATCTGGGAGCGGATCAGATGCGTCGCGATGTCCCGGTCGCCGAGCCCGAACCACTCCGGCTTCGCCCCGTACGCGGCGAGTTCTTCCTTCGCGTTCCAGGTTTCACCCGCATGCCCCCACCCCCGCACCGGGTCGATACCCCCGCCGAGGGTGTACATGCAGGTGTCCAGATCCGGGCAGATCCGCAACCCGTGCATCCACACATCGTCACCGACATTGACCACCGCCGTGATCCGATGCGACGAACCCCCACCATCCGGCGCATCAACACCGAGAAGCCGCCGCACCCCTTGCAGGAACCGGGCCCCACCGACCCCGCCAACCAATACAGTCACGTTCACGGTGCAAGCCTAGGCGGTGGCCGTCGGCGTCCGGTGGGCTGCTTCCCCAGGGCGATTGGAGAGCGCGAAATAGTAATCGACTTTTTGCCGTTAGCTTGACCGCGACACGCTGGGCGTGTCTAATCACAAATATGTCATTCCAACGTTGCGGACGTGGAATCACTTGCAGCGGGGATCAATTCGAACGGTTGTTCGAACGGGGTGGCAGGGGTGTTCGGTTCGGGGTACATGATCGATCAAAATTTTCTGCGCTATCACAGGTGAGGAGGCGGAACGATGCCCAATGAGCAGCTCGAGTCGGAGACTCGCTGGAGCACAGTAAGCGACGAACCGCAGACCAATTCCGAAGCAGGCGCAGCGGACGGCGTCTGTGTTCAAGAAGTCTGTGTGCAAGAAGACGGTGTGCAACAAATAAGTGTGCAAGAAAGCAGTGTGAAAGAAATTCCTGTGCCGGAACTCGTCGCGCAGGAAGTCGAGACGGCGGGCCCCCGCCCGGTATTGAGTCTGGTGACCGGTTTCGACGAATTGTTCGACACCATCGAGGATCAGTGGCAGGAACGTGCACTTTGCGCGCAGACCGACCCTGAGGCCTTCTTCCCCGAAAAGGGGGGCTCCACCCGAGAAGCGAAGCGCATCTGCCTCGGCTGCGAGGTGCGGGACGAATGCCTCGACTACGCACTGGCCAATGACGAGCGGTTCGGTATCTGGGGTGGTCTGTCGGAGCGTGAGCGCCGGCGGCTGAAGCGGGGGATCGTTTAGTCAGTCATCATCGCCCGGCAGATCCGGGTCGATGACCTCGGGTTCGACTCCGAGGTAGGTACTCACCTGCTGTACGAGCACGTCGTGCACCAGGTCGGTGAGATCGTCCGGATCCTTGGCGCGCTGTTCCAGCGGTCGCCGGAACAGGACGACTCGCGCCCGCGTCGTGGATCCGTGCCGGTCGATGCCTGCCGGGATCAACCGGGACAGCGGCACGGGCCCGTCCGCCACGACCTCGGCGGGCCAGTTGACCGAATCCGGGTCGAGCGCATGAATCTTCGGGACTTCGTCGACAGCGATGTCCAACTTCGTGAGGCGTTCACGCCAGCGTGAGTCGATCGGCGCGAACGCCTCCAGAACCACCAGATCGAATTTCTCCGCGCGGCTGCGTCGCGCCGGCGCGTCCGGGGGGAACACGGACCCGCGGATCCCACGTCCCCGTCGGTCGACGGATCGGGTGGTGACGGGACGCCTGCGTCGTGCTCTGGACATGGAGTGGACATTACGACAGCCGGACACTGTCGGTGTGTCCGAGTAGGTGTCGGGCCTTCGTGGGGCTAGGCTTCTTAGCTGTGAGATCTCTGCGTCGATGCTGCCGCCCCGGGTGCAAGAACCCCGCTGTCGCGACGCTCACGTACGTCTACTCGGACTCCACCGCCGTCGTCGGCCCGCTCGCAACTGTCGACGAGCCGCACTCGTGGGATCTGTGCGAAACGCACGCGTCGAGGATCACCGCACCCAAGGGTTGGGAACTGGTTCGGTACGAGGGCGGATTTTCGTCGAGCACCCCGGACGAGGACGATCTGACCGCGCTGGCGGAGGCCGTGCGGGAGGCGGGCCTCGGCGATCGCGGAAGGTCCGAGCGGACCGTGTCCACCGAGGAGCGCGCCGAAACCGGCACCCAGCCCGGCCCGGCTCGTACCGGCCGGCGTGGCCACCTGCGGGTTCTTCCCGACCCTGCCAACTGACGTCCCAGCTCGTCCCGGGCCTGCGGTCCGCGGCGTGCCGTGCCCGCGACGGGCAGGCATTAGGCTTTGCGCCAGCACTGGTGCTCGTAAAGGAGAAAACAGAAGTGGCGCGATCAGCCGAGTCCGTACATGCCGTGATCAAGGCTTACGACGTGCGGGGTGTCGTCGGTGAACAAATCGATGTCGCGTTCGTGCAGGACGTGGGTGGCGCGTTCGCACGACTCGTCCGCGCGGAGAGTGCCACGAAGGTCGTGATCGGTTACGACATGCGTGCGTCGTCCCCGGAACTCGCCCGCGCGTTCGCCGACGGTGTCACCGCCCAGGGTCTGGACGTCGTGCTCATCGGACTCGCGTCCACCGATCAGCTGTATTTCGCGTCGGGACTGTTCGACTGCCCGGGTGCGATGTTCACCGCGAGCCACAACCCGGCGAAGTACAACGGCATCAAGCTGTGCCGCGCGGGCGCGAAGCCGGTGGGGCAGGAGACGGGCCTCGCCGCGATCGCCGCGGAGGTCGTCGACGGGGTGCCCGCGTACGACGGCGCCGCGGGTGAGGTGTCCGAGGAGGACGTGCTCGAGCAGTACGCGAGTTTCGTCCGCGGGCTGGTGAACCTGTCCGGCCTCCGGCCGCTGACGGTGGCCGTGGACGCGGGCAACGGCATGGGTGGGCACACCGTCCCCGCAGTGTTCGAGCCGATGCCGGTGAAGCTGCAGCCACTGTACTTCGAACTCGACGGCACGTTCCCGAACCACGAGGCGAATCCGCTCGACCCGGCCAACCTGGTGGATCTGCAGCGGTACGTCCGGGAGACCGGTGCCGACATCGGTCTGGCTTTCGACGGTGACGCCGACCGCTGCTTCGTGGTCGACGAGCTCGGCAACCCGGTGTCGCCGTCCGCAGTGACGGCCCTGGTGGCCGAGCGTGAGCTGGCCAAGGAGCCGGGCGCAACCGTCATCCACAACCTCATCACCTCCCGCGCCGTGCCGGAACTGGTCACCGAACTGGGTGGACACCCGGTGCGCACCCGGGTCGGGCATTCGTTCATCAAGCAGCAGATGGCCGAGACGGGGGCGATCTTCGGTGGCGAGCACTCCGCTCACTACTACTTCCGCGATTTCTGGGGCGCCGACTCCGGCATGCTCGCCGGGTTGCACGTCCTCGCGGCACTGGGGGAGCAGGACCGTCCGCTGTCCGAACTGATGGCCAAGTACGAGCGGTACGCGGCGTCCGGAGAGATCAATTCGACGGTGTCGGACGCCGTCGAGCGGACCGACGCGGTGGTGGCGGCGTTCGCCGATCGCACCTCGGGTGTAGACCGGCTCGATGGTGTCACGGTCGAATTGCAGGGCGACGCGTGGTTCAACCTGCGCGCCTCCAACACCGAACCGCTGCTGCGACTCAACGTCGAAGCGCCCACGACGGCAGACGTAGATGCACTCGTTACCGAGATATTGGGCATCGTCCGAGCCTGACTGCCATAGTTGGAATAACAAGGTTCTGCTCGTGCTGCGAATGTGGCTTGCACTGATGAGGCTTGCACTGACGAAGAAAGGGGGTGCGGTGTCATGACAGCGCCGACGCCCCTGCTCGATCTGGACGACGGGGACGCACTGGTTTCCGCGGACACCGAGGGCGTACTCCGTTCCGCCGCAATGGGGGGTGCCCAGATCCGGGCCACCCGGTCCGCGGTCGAGGAAGGGGCTCTCGAACGACTTCAGGGGCTGCGTCCGCGCAGCGTGGTGGTGGTCACCGGCGCGGGACGGGCCAGCCGCGGTGCCGGGATCCTGACGGCGGTCCTCGCCGAACGGATCGGATTCCCGCTGGTGCGCGCCACCCGGACCCCCGTCTGGGTGGGTCCGCTCGATGTGGTCGTGGTGGCCGGCGACGACGCAGGCGACCCCCGTCTCGTGCAGGCCGTCGACGCGGCGGTCCGGCGCGGCGCCGAAGTGGTGGTCGCAGCACCGGACGAGGGACCCTTGCAGGCGGCAGCGGCCGGACGCGTCGTCATGTTCGCGCCGCGGGTCCGGGCACTGACCCGGCACGGTCTGCTCCGGTACTTCGCGGTTCTGCTGGCCGTCCTGCGGGTGGTCGGTTCGGAACGCTGGGGCGACGAGGTCCCCGACCTCGAGCAACTCGCCGACGCGGTCGACGGTGAGGCGCTGCGCGACCGGCCGAACAGCGAGGTGTTCCACAACCCGGCGAAGTCTCTGGCCTCCCGCATGCAGGGACGCCGCATCGTGCTGACCGGTGATACGGAGAGCACGGTGGAGTTGGCCCGGCACGGCGCCGAGGCGCTGCTGCACGCCGGCCGCGTGGCGACGGCGTCGGAGCTTCCGGACGTGCTGAGCGCGGCGGGCACGTTCCGCGTCGACCAGGCGCTCTCCGCGCACGACTCGATCTTCCACGATCCCGAACTGGACGGTCCGCCGCCGGCGAGCCCGGTGCGCACGTTCGTGCTGTCGGCCGATGCCGACCGGATGCTCGTCGAACGCAGGATCGCGGTCCTGGGCGACGTCGACCTCGTCGTCGCGTCGTCCGACGAGGGGCAGGTTCCCTCGCAGCGCCCCGAATTGGAACAGGCGGCGGTCCTGGTCGGCAGGCTCGACATGACTGCCGCGTATCTACAGTTGATCGGCGGTATCTAGTGCACCGACTCGAAGGTGCGCTCCGGTCCTACGCGTGGGGATCGCGCACCGCCATCGCACAGCTGCGCGGACTTCCGGTTCCCACGGCCCATCCGGAGGCGGAACTGTGGCTGGGCGCGCACCCCGGTGATCCCGCCCGCGTCATCACCGACGAGGGGCCCCGGTCTCTTCTGGACCTGGTGCACGCGGAGCCCGAACGTCAGCTCGGGAAGCGCAGTGTCGAGACGTTCGGCGAGCGCCTCCCGTTCCTCCTGAAGTTGCTCGCGTCGGAGGAGCCGTTGTCGTTGCAGGCGCACCCGAGCGCCGAGCAGGCGTGGGAGGGCTTCGCCCGGGAGAACGAGGTGGGAATCCCCCTCGAGTCCTCCGTGCGCAACTACAAGGACGCCAGCCACAAACCCGAACTCGTCGTGGCCCTCAGCAGGTTCCACGCGCTCGCCGGCTTCCGGGACCCTCAGCGCACGGTCAAGCTGCTCGAGGCGATCGCCGTTCCGGAACTGCAGCCTTACGTGGGCCTGATTGCCGGCCAACCCGACTCGGACGGTCTCCGCGCGCTGTTCACCACGTGGATCACGTTGCCGCAGCCCGTGCTCGGTGCGCTGATGCCGAGGGTGCTCGACGGATGCGTCGACTATCTGTCGAACACCAAGGACGGTGAATTCGCGGCGGAGGTCCGCACTGCCCTCGAACTGAGCGAGGTGTACCCGGGGGATGCGGGTGTGCTCGCCGCGCTCCTGCTGAACCGGGTCACCCTCGAACCGGGGCAGGGTCTGTACCTCGACGCCGGCAACCTCCACGCCTACCTGCACGGGATGGCGGTCGAGATCATGGCCAACTCCGACAACGTGCTGCGCGGGGGACTGACGCCGAAGCACGTGGACGTACCGGAGTTGCTGCGTGTCCTCGATTTCGACACCGTCGACATTCCGATCCTGGAGGCTCGGGAGCGTCCAGGCGGGGGCGAATTCGTGTATTCGACGCCGGCGCCGGAATTCGTCCTCGCGCGGATCGATCTGTCGCCGGACGGCCCGGCGGAGCACCGGCTCGACTCGGAGGGGCCGCACATTCTGTTGTGCACCTCGGGTTCGGTGGAGCTGCGGTGTGGATCCGACGGCCTCGAACTCTCCCAGGGAAACGCCGTCTGGATCGCGGCCGAGGACCCCGAAGTGGTGGTGACGGCGGGCACCGAGTGTGCCCAGTTGTTCAGTGCGAGGGTTGGCTCCCCGATCGCGCGTAGCCTGTGAGCCGCCCTGCGATCCGGGAAGGCCTCCGCGGCCCGTCGTCGTGAGGGTCGTGTGCGACCGAGAGGAGGAGTCAGTTGTCGGCTCATGGGGGAAAGAAGGCGATTCTCGCCGCGCTCGGTGCCAATGCAGGTATCGCGGTTGCCAAGTTCGCCGGCTTCCTGATCACCGGCTCGTCGTCCATGCTGGCGGAATCCGTGCACTCGGTGGCCGATACCTCCAATCAGGGCCTGCTCCTGCTCGGCCAGAGGAAGGCCGAACGCGCCGCCGACGATCTGCACCAGTTCGGTTACGGGCGCAGCCGCTACTTCTATTCGTTCGTCGTCGCGCTCGTGTTGTTCAGCCTCGGTTCGCTGTTCGCGATGTACGAGGGCATCCACAAGATCCAGCATCCCGAGGAACTGTCGTCGCCACTCGTGGCGGTGGTCATCCTGGTGATCGCCATCGCGCTCGAGGGGTTCAGCTTCCTCACCGCCATGCGGGAGTCGCGTCCGCTCAAGGGGCAGGCGAGCTGGTGGGGATTCATCCGCACGTCGCGCAGCCCGGAGCTACCCGTCGTGCTTCTCGAGGACACCGGCGCACTGGTCGGTCTCGTGCTCGCGCTCGGCGGTGTCGGTCTGACGATGCTCACCGGCGATCCGGTGTGGGACGGGGTCGGCACCCTCTGCATCGGCGCCTTGCTCGGCGTCATCGCGATCATCCTCATCGTCGAGATGCAGAGCCTGCTGATCGGTGAGGGCGCCACCGCCGACGAGGAGGCGAAGATCCTCGCCGCCCTCGCCGACGGCGAGAAGATCGAGCGCGTCATCCACTGCAAGACGCAGTACCTCGGGCCCGAGGAAATCCTCGTGGCGGCGAAAGTGGCGATGGCCCCCGGTTCGGACATCGGCACGATCGCCGAGGCCATCGACGAGGCCGAGGCGCGGGTGCGGGGCGCCGTCCCGGCGGCTCGCCGCATCTACATCGAACCCGACCTGTTCCGGGCAACCGAAGGCATAGGCTGAACGGCAACTTTCGATTGAGGAGGCTGATGTGGCCATCCAGGACAAAGGCAGCGGAGGACCGGATATTGGCGGCAGGCCGACCGGATTGTTCCGCACCAAGTCGATCGAGCAGTCGATCCGCGACACCGACGAACCGGAGACCAAACTCCGCAAGGATCTCACGGCGTGGGACCTGACCGTCTTCGGTGTCGCAGTCGTCATCGGTGCCGGCATCTTCACGCTCACCGCGCGCACCGCAGGCAACGTCGCGGGTCCCTCGGTGTCGGCGGCGTTCGTCATCGCCGCCATCGCGTGCGGCCTCGCGGCGCTCTGCTACGCGGAGTTCGCCTCGACCGTTCCGGTCGCGGGCAGCGCGTACACGTTCTCCTATGCGACGTTCGGTGAACTGGTCGCGTGGATCATCGGCTGGGACCTCATCCTCGAATTCGCGCTCGCCGCGTCGGTCGTGGCGAAGGGCTGGTCGCTCTATCTCGGTGAGGTGATCGGCAATCATTCGCCGATCGCGCAGATCGGCTCGGTAAAATTCGACTGGGGCGCGGTACTCATCGTCGCGATCATCACCGTCGTGCTGGCGACGGGCACCAAGCTGTCGTCGCGCGTCTCACTCGTGATCACCTCGATCAAGGTGGCCGTCGTCCTGGTCGTCGTGGTCGTCGGCGCGTTCTACATCGACCCCGACAACTACTCGCCGTACATTCCGCCGTCCGAGGCGGGCAGCACGGGCGAGGGTATCCATCAGTCCCTGTTCTCGTACGCCACGGGCGCGGGCGGCAGCACGTTCGGCTGGTACGGGCTGCTCGCGGCGGCCAGCCTCGTATTCTTCGCGTTCATCGGGTTCGACATCGTCGCCACCACCGCCGAGGAGACGAAGAATCCGCAGAAGGCGCTGCCCCGCGGAATCCTGGGCTCCCTGCTGATCGTGACGATCCTGTACGTGGCGGTGACGCTGGTGCTCACCGGCATGGTCGACTACCACGAATTGGCCGGGGACAGTTCCAATCTGGCCACCGCCTTCGGCATTCACGGGATCACGTGGGCGAAGAACCTGATCTCGTTCGGTGCACTGGCCGGCCTGACCACCGTGGTGATGGTCCTCATGCTCGGGCAGACCCGCGTGCTGTTCGCCATGTCCCGGGACGGGCTGATGCCGAGGCGGCTGGCGCCGACCGGCAAGCACGGCACCCCCGTTCGGATCACCGTGCTCGTCGGTGTCGTGGTGGCCGTGCTGGCGGGCGTCTTCCCGATCGGCACCCTCGAGGAGATGGTGAACATCGGAACGCTGTTCGCGTTCGTCCTCGTGTCGATCGGCGTGATCGTGCTGCGCCGCACCCGCCCGGACCTGCCCCGCGGATTCCGGGTCCCGTTCGTGCCGGTGGTGCCCATCCTCGCGGTTCTCGCCTGCGTGTGGCTGATGGTCAACCTGTCCGTCGAGACGTGGATCCGGTTCATCGTGTGGATGGTGCTCGGTGTGATCATCTATTTCGCCTACAGTCGCCGTCACTCGATGATGGAGCGGCGGAGCCGCGGCGAGGTCTGACACGCCGGAGGGTGTCCTGCTGGGGCGCAGGGGGTTTCGGTGCCTCGCGGTGGTGTGCCGCCGTAATTCGTTGGGACGACTCCCCGGACGAGCGGAGCCGACCGGATTACGGTGCGGCGAAAGCGGGGCACTAAGGTCGTCGCCATGACTTCGTCGCGTGTCCGGGTGCCCTATCAGGAGGCTGCGCGGCTATTGCTGCGTCAGTCGGTGCTGGACGCGATGCGGGATCTCCTGTTCGAGAAGGACTGGTCCGACATCACGATGTCGGATGTCGCGGCCGGTGCCGGGGTGAGCAGGCAGACGCTCTACAACGAGTTCAAGTCCAGGCAGGGGCTGGCGGAGGCGTACGCCCTCCGGCTCGCCGACGAACTGGTCGACGCGGTCGACGAGGCGCTGGTGACGAACGTCGGGCAGGGCCGCGCCGCGCTGCTCGCCGGTTTCACCGCGTTCTTCGCGGCCAGCCTGTCCGACCCTCTGGTGCAGTCACTTCTGCGCGGCGAGACCAAGCCCGACCTGCTGCGGCTGATCACGACCGAGAGCGCCCCGATCATCGAGCGGGCGTCGACGCGGCTCGCCGAGGTGTTCCAGCGGGGCTGGGTGCGGGCGAACCCGTCGGACGCGGGGATCCTCAGTCGCGCCATCGTGCGTCTCGCTATGAGTTACATCTCGATGCCACCCGAATCCGAGGCCAACGTCGCCGAGGATCTGGGTGCTCTTCTGGGTCCTTTCGTGGACGAGGCGGTCGGCGGAGCCGATCGGGAGTGATCGCCCGGCCGCGCAGCGTCACGTGAGTGTGACCCCCGGGCCGCAGTACCGATAGCCTTGACCGAAACAGCAGTCAACCAGGAGAGGCAGATGACGACCTCAGTTTCAACCACGCCCGTGGCCGAGAGCCGTAACGGGATCGATTTCAAGGTGGCGGACCTTTCGCTCGCCGAGTTCGGCCGCAAGGAGATCCGGCTCGCCGAGCACGAGATGCCGGGACTGATGGCCCTCCGTCGCGAGTACGCAGAGGTGCTGCCGCTCAAGGGTGCTCGCATCTCCGGTTCGCTGCACATGACCATCCAGACGGCCGTGCTCATCGAGACGCTCACCGCGCTGGGCGCCGAGGTCCGCTGGGCCTCGTGCAACATCTTCTCGACGCAGGATCACGCCGCCGCCGCGATCGTCGTCGGCCCCCACGGCACACCGGAGGAGCCGCAGGGCACCCCGGTCTTCGCGTGGAAGGGCGAGACGCTCGAGGAGTACTGGTGGGCCGCCGAGCGGATGCTCACCTGGCCGGACGCCGACAAGCCGGCGAACATGATCCTCGACGACGGCGGCGACGCCACGATGCTCGTCCTCAAGGGCGCGCAGTTCGAGAAGGCGGGCGTCGTGCCGCCCACCGACGACGACCAGGATTCCGACGAGTACAAGGTGTTCCTCGCCCTGCTGCGTCAGTCCCTCGAAGCAGACAAGACCAAGTGGACGAAGGTTGCGGAGTCGGTCCAGGGCGTCACCGAGGAGACCACGACCGGTGTCCTGCGTCTGTACCAGGTCGCTGCTGCCGGTGAACTCGTCTTCCCGGCCATCAACGTCAACGACTCGGTCACCAAGAGCAAGTTCGACAACAAGTACGGCACCCGCCACTCGCTGCTCGACGGCATCAACCGCGGCACCGACGTGCTGATCGGCGGCAAGGCCGCGCTCGTCTGCGGTTACGGCGACGTCGGCAAGGGTTGCGCAGAGGCGCTGCGCGGGCAGGGTGCCCGCGTCGCGGTCACCGAGGTCGACCCCATCAACGCCCTCCAGGCACTGATGGACGGCTTCGAGGTGAAGACGGTCGAGCAGGCCATCGGCTGGGCCGACATCATCATCACGTCCACGGGCAACAAGGACATCATCACGTTCGATCACATGAAGCAGATGAAGCACCAGGCCATCCTGGGCAACATCGGTCACTTCGACAACGAGATCGACATGGCCGGCCTCGAGCGTTCCGGTGAGATCACCCGCATCAACATCAAGCCGCAGGTGGACGAGTTCCGGTTCAAGGACGGCCACTCGATCATCGTGCTGTCCGAGGGCCGCCTGCTGAACCTCGGCAACGCGACCGGCCACCCCTCGTTCGTGATGAGCAACAGCTTCTCCAACCAGGTGATCGCCCAGATCGAGCTGTGGACGAAGCCGGAAGAGTACGACAACGAGGTGTACCGCCTCCCGAAGCACCTCGACGAGAAGGTCGCGAAGATCCACGTCGAGGCCCTCGGTGGCACCCTCACCAAGCTCACCAAGGAGCAGGCGGAGTACATCGGCGTCGACGTCGAGGGCCCGTTCAAGCCCGAGCACTACCGGTACTAGAGGCCGCGGCGTCCCCCGGTCCGTCGCGTGCGGGCCGGGGGATAGCCTTTCTCCCCGTGGGAACACTGATTGCGCTGGAAGGCCTGGACGGCGCGGGCAAGCGAACACTCGTCGGAGCGGTTGTGGCCCGCCTCGCCGAACGGGGTCTGACGGTCGGCACCCTCGACTTTCCGCGGTACGGCCGGTCCGTGCACGCCGATCTGGCATCCGAGGCGCTCAAGGGCGCGCACGGGGACCTCGCAGACTCCGTGCACGCGATGGCCGTCATGTTCGCGCTGGACCGGTCCGGTGCCGTCGGCGAGCTGTCCGCGCTGCTCGCCGGCCACGACCTGGTAATCCTCGACCGCTATGTGGCGTCCAACGCCGCGTACGGCGCGGCCCGGTTGCACCAGGCGGCGGACGGGGAGTTCGTCGGCTGGGTGGCGAACCTCGAATTCGAGCGGCTGGGGCTGCCCCGACCCGACCTGCAGCTGTACCTGGATGTTCCCGTGGCGCTCGCCGCGCAACGCGCCCGTGGCCGCGAATCGGCGGATGCCAGCCGGTCGCTCGACGCCTACGAACGCGACCGTGGGCTGCAGGAACGCACCGGTGAGGTGTACCGCGAGCTGGCCGTGAAGGACTGGATTTCGCCGTGGTGGGTGCTCACCCCGGACACCGATCCGGTCACGCTCGCCGAAAACCTGGCACTCTTGAGTGACGACACGGCACGCCGTGACGAGAAAGAACACGGCACGCCGTAACGGCGAACGGGCTGTTACGGCCTCCGAAGATGCAACGATAGGGACATGAAGCCAAGGATTCTGGTTGTCGACGACGACACTGCGCTCGCGGAGATGCTCACGATCGTGCTCCGCGGCGAAGGATTCGATCCGTATGTGGTGGGGGACGGGACCCAGGCGCTCACCGCGGTCCGGGAGACACGCCCCGACCTGGTGCTGCTCGACCTGATGCTGCCCGGCATGAACGGCATCGACGTGTGCCGTGTCCTGCGGGCCGATTCCGGTGTTCCCATCGTGATGCTGACCGCGAAGACGGACACCGTCGACGTGGTCCTCGGATTGGAATCCGGCGCGGACGACTACATCATGAAGCCGTTCAAGCCCAAGGAGCTGGTGGCTCGGGTCCGCGCTCGGCTTCGCCGGACCGAGGACGAGCCGGCCGAGCTGCTCAGCATCGCCGACATCGTCATCGACGTCCCCGCCCACAAGGTGAGCCGGGGCGAAGAACTGATCTCCCTCACCCCCCTCGAGTTCGACCTGCTGGTGGCTCTGGCGCGCAAGCCGCGACAGGTGTTCACCCGTGAGGTGCTGCTCGAGCAGGTGTGGGGTTACCGACATGCGGCCGACACCCGACTGGTCAACGTGCACGTGCAGCGCCTGCGCGCCAAGGTCGAGACTGATCCCGAGAATCCCGAAGTGGTTTTGACGGTCAGGGGGGTCGGCTACAAGGCCGGACCGCCGTGACAGGTGTTTCCCGATGGCGGCGTCGTGTCAACCGACGCGTTTCGCCGATCCTTCGGTGGGGTCACTCACTGAGCAATACCCTCGCGCACACGTGGCGTCGTTCGCTGCAGCTGAGGGTCGTCGTCTCGACGTTGACGTTGTCGCTCATCGTCATCGTCGTGCTCGGCGTCGTGCTGACGAGTCAGATCACCGACCGTCTGCTCGAGACGAAGATCAACGCGGCCACCGAGGAGATGGACCGTGCCCGGAGCACGGTGGAGGGGCAGCTGGCAGGCGCGGACGACAGTAGTTCGCCCACCACGCAGCTCGACGGCGCCAGGGCCGCCCTGACGAACCGTGAACCCGACGCCGGGCAGGCGTCGGGTTCGGCGGGGACGTTCGACCCGGTGCTGATCGTGCCCGGTGACGGCCCCCGCGCGCCGACGTCTAGTGGCCCGGCGGACCAGATCCCGGAGTCGCTGCGGGCGTTCGTCCAGGCCGGTCAGGTGGCGTACCAGTTCGCCACCGTGAACGATCCGGAAGGCTATTCGGGGCCGGCGCTGATCGTCGGGAGCCCGACCGCGTCGGCGATCTCCACACTCGAGCTGTACCTCGTGTTCCCGCTGGCCAGTGAGGACCGCAGCCTGTCGCTGGTCCGCGGCACGCTGCTGGTGGGTGGCGCCGTGCTCGCCGTGCTGCTCGCGGCCATCGCGCTCCTCGTCGCCCGGCAGGTGGTCCTGCCCATCCGGTCGGCGTCACGGATCGCGGTGCGTTTCGCGGACGGCCGGTTGAAGGAACGGATGCCCGTGCGCGGCGAGGACGACATGGCCCGGCTGGCGATGTCGTTCAACGAGATGGCGGAGAGTCTGTCCAAGCAGATCACCCAGCTCGAGGAGTTCGGAAATCTCCAGAAGCGATTCACCTCCGACGTGAGCCACGAACTACGGACGCCGCTGACGACCGTGCGCATGGCGGCCGACCTCATTCACGACGGCAGCGACGATCTCGACCCCGTGCTGCGGCGGTCCTCGGAGTTGCTGGTCGCGGAACTGGACCGATTCGAGGGGCTGCTGGCCGACCTCCTCGAGATCAGCAGGCACGACGCCGGCGTCGCGGAACTGGCCGCCGAGCAACTCGACGTCCGGATGTGTGCGCGTGCGGCGATCTCGACCGTCCGCCACCTCGCGCGCGAGAGCGGGACCGAACTGATCGTGGACCTGCCCGATCAGGCGGTGATGGCCGAGGTGGATCCGCGTCGGGTGGAGCGCATCCTGCGGAACCTGCTGGCGAACGCGATCGATCACGGAGAAGGCAAGCCGGTGCTGCTGCGCGTGCGCGCCGACGACAGCGCTGCGGCGTTCATCGTGCGCGACCAGGGCGTGGGCCTGCGGCCGGGCGAGGAGAAGTTGGTGTTCAACAGGTTCTGGCGGTCCGATCCGTCGCGCGTGCGGCGGTCGGGCGGTACCGGCCTCGGACTCGCGATCAGCGTGGAGGACGCGAATCTCCACGACGGCAGGCTCGAGGCGTGGGGTGAACCCGGCCAGGGCGCCTGCTTCCGGTTGACGCTGCCCCGGGTGCGGGGACGCAAGGTCGTGTCGAGCCCGCTGCCGCTGAAACCAGGAACCGTGAAATACGTTCAAGGACAGCCGGTTCCGGGCGACGACACGTTGCCGGTGCGCAACGAGGCCCCGGAGGCGGCGGCCGACGAGTCCCGCACGATTCCCCAGCAACGTGAGCGTGCGCACGTCGGTGACCGGGACGGTGCGCACGTGCCGGAGTCGGACCTGTGACGCCCGGCCGGCGATCCGCCCTGCAGTCGCGGTCGGTGTGCGGTGCGATCGCCCTCGCGGTGCTCGTGACCGTCAGCGGGTGCGCGAGCCTCCCGGATTCGTCCACCCCGCAGGCGATCGGCACGATCAACCGTGACTCGCCGGGCTCGAGTGTCGCGGCCCCGGCGCCGGGACGCGAACCAGACCTGCTGCTGCGCGACTTCTTCAAGGCCAGCACCGATCCGACCGACCGGCACCTCGCGGCCCGCCAGTTCCTCACCCCCGGTGTGTCCGGCAGGTGGGACGACGCGGCCAGCGCCACGATCGTCGACAAGGTCGACGTGCTCCCGGAGACCCGGTCGGCCGACCAGGCGACGTACACGATCCGCGCCAACAAGGTGGGTCAGCTCGAGCCCGGTGGGCTGTACGTTGCGGAGGAGGGCAGTTTCGAGACGAAGATCAGTCTCGAGCTGCAGGGCGGCGAATGGCGGATCTCCGAACTCCCCGCAGGCGTGATCCTCGATCGGGCGCAGTTCCTGAACACGTACCAGCGCAAGTCGCTGTACTTCCTCGACCCGGCCGGGACGACGGTCGTGCCGGACCCGCGCTGGGTGTCGGGCGCCCAGGACCAGATGGCGTCGCAGCTGATCGGCCTGCTGATCGACGGGCCCAAGGCCGCGCTCGCCCCGGCCGTCCGCAACGAGCTCGGTGACGGGGTCTCGGTGCGCGGCCCGATCACGAAGGCCGACGGCCGCACCGCGCAGGTCGGGGTGGGGCTCGGCGGGATCCGGATCGACTTCGCCGGCGTGCCGCCGATGGACGCGCAGCAGAAGCAGCTGTTCGCGGCGCAGGTGATCTGGACGCTGGCCAACGCGGAGATCTCGGGCCCCTACGTGCTGCTCGCCGACGGCGAGCCGTTCGACGAACGGTTCCCGAACGGGTGGACCACCGCCGACGTCGCGTCCATGAACCCGTTCGCGACGTCCAGCGCCACCGTCGGCCTGCACGCGCTGCGCGAGGGGTCGATGGTGAGCGTCACCGAGACCGGTGTCACCCCGGTGCCCGGGTACTTCGGTTCGGCCCGCAACATGCGGTCGCTCGCGCTGTCGCAGGACGGGAAACTGGTCGCCGCGGTCGCGGACACCGGGCGTCCCGCGCCGGAACCCGCGAGTTCGCTGATGGTCGGGGCGTACGAGGACGGTGCCGCATCGGTGCTCGAGGGTGGCGCGATCACCCGACCCACGTGGGCGCCCGACAACTCGGCGATCTGGGCAGCGGTCAACGGCAACACGGTCATTCGGGTGTTGCGCGAGCCCGGCACCGGCCGGACGTCGGTGGTCAACGTCGACGCAGGCGCCGTCACCGCACTGGGCGCCACGATCACCGAGTTGCGCCTGTCCCGCGACGGGGTGCGTGCGGCACTGATCGTCGACGGCAAGGTCTATCTCGCCATCGTCACCCAGACGCCGGGTGGTCAGTACGCGTTGACGAATCCCCGTGCGGTCGCGATCGGGCTGGGCAGCCCGGCGCTGTCCCTGGACTGGAGCACGAGCGACACGATCGTCGTCGCGCGTGCGGCGTCGGACATCCCGGTGGTGCAGGTGGCCGTCGACGGTTCGCGGATGGACGCGCTGCCGAGTCGCAACCTGACCGCGCCGGTGGTGGCCGTGGACGCGTCGACGACCACGGAGTTCGTCGCCGACTCCCGGGCGGTGTTCCAGTTGAACAACAACGATCCGGCCGGCGACCGGTACTGGCGGGAGGTTCCCGGGTTGACGGGTGTGAAGGCGATCCCGGTCCTGCCGGGCTGAGGCCGCCGCTGCGGGCCGGCTGTCGGTGCGAACGCGGATACTGCCCGCATGCGCGCCCTGCCCGGTCTCCGCACCCTGCTCGACCTGATCCTGCCCGCCGAGTGCGGCGGGTGCGGGGTGCCGGGCACCCAGTGGTGTGCCCGCTGCGCCACGGAGTTGGCCGACGATCCCGTGCTGCTCCGGCCGCGGGTGGACCCCGGCGTCGGGGTGTGGGCGCTCGGGCCGTACTCGGGTGCCCGCCGCCGGGCCGTCATCGCCGCGAAGGAGCGTGGGCGGCGCGATCTCGCTGCGCCGCTCGGATCCGCCGTAGCGGGCGCTCTGAGCCGTCTGCAACAGTGGGGTGAACTCGACCCGCCGGACGTCGCCCCGGTGGTCCTCGTGCCGGCTCCGACGCGTCCGCGGGCGGCCCGTGCACGCGGCGGTGACCCCGTCACGCGGATCGCCGTCGCCGCGGTAGGGGACAGGCGCGTGTGTCCCGCGCTCGTGATGCGGCGCGCCGTGCGTGATTCGGTCGGACTGAACGCAGATCAACGTCGAGTAAACCTAGAGGGTGGCGTTCGGTTGACGCGCAGCGGCGCAGCATTCGCGCGACATCTCGAGTCGGAATCGCCGTCATTGCACAGGGTTTCGGTGGTTCTTCTGGACGACGTGTCGACCACCGGCGCGACCGCGACCGAGTCGGTTCGGGTGTTGTCGAGAGTGGGTATCCGGATCAGCGCGGTGGTCGTGGTGGCGGGTGTTGGATGAAATTCTGCCGAACAGTGGCACTCGCGCGCGTTACGTACTAGCGTCGCGGACACACCCGAAAACACAGGTAGGAGGTGGAACTTCGAACCTGGTGCCGGGCGGACCCCCTTCCGGCATTGCTCAAACTCGCCGCCGCCCATCAAGGGGCGGGGCCGTAATCGGGAGGTACGAGTGACGACCCCTTCGCAAGCCTCGGTTTTCGTCGACGACCGCACCACGGAAGCACAAGAGAAGACGGATACCCCCACCGCCGAGATCGTCGTCAAGGGACGCAACGTCGAGGTACCCGACCACTTCCGCGTGTACGTCTCCGAGAAGCTGTCGCGCCTCGAGCGCTTCGATCCCTCCATATTCCTGTTCGATGTCGAACTTCACCACGAACCCAATCGGCGCCAGAGGAAGAACTGCCAGCGCGTCGAGATCACTGCCCGAGGCAAGGGGCCGGTAGCCCGAGCCGAGGCATGCGCCGACAGTTTCTATGCAGCATTCGAGTCGGTGACCGCCAAGCTCGAGAGCAGGCTCCGCCGCACGAAGGATCGCAAGAAGGTCCATTACGGGGAAAAGACCCCGGTGTCGGTGGCGGAGGCCACCGCCGCACTCGCCGAGGACGACAGTCTCGGCATCAGTCCCGACATCTCCCTGGACGGTCAGGTGTCGGACGAGCACACACCGGGTCATGTCGTGCGTACCAAGGAACACAAGGCCACGCCGATGACCGTCGACGACGCTTTGTACGAGATGGAGCTGGTAGGACACGATTTCTTCCTGTTCCACGACAAGGAGTCGGACAAGGCGACCGTCGTCTACCGGCGGCACGCGTTCGACTACGGATTGATCCGTCTGGCGTGATGTACTCCCGTTCCGCCTGACGATCCGAGCGGTCGGTCTACTCGTCCGATCGCGGAAGCGCCTACCATGGAATCCGGCCGGGGTTCTCGGACCTCCGGCCGGATTTTGTGTGTCACCCATCCACTGCCGAAGATTGAGGACGAACAAGACTGTGCCGTCGCTGTCGCTATCGAAGCTGCTCCGTGTTGGTGAAGGTCGCATGGTCAAGCGGCTCAAGCACATCGCCGACCACGTTTCCTCGCTGTCGCCCGAGGTCGAAGACCTGACCGACGAGCAACTCCGCGCGAAGACCGAGGAGTTCCGCGCCCGCTACCGTGACGGCGAGACGCTCGACGAGCTGCTGCCCGAGGCGTTCGCGGTCGCCCGCGAGGCGTCCTGGCGGGTCATCGACCAGCGGCACTTCCACGTGCAGATCATGGGCGGCGCCGCCCTCCACTTCGGCAACATCGCCGAGATGAAGACGGGTGAGGGCAAGACCCTGACCTGCGTGTTGCCCGCATACCTCAACGCGATCGCCGGGGACGGCGTGCACGTGGTCACGGTCAACGACTACCTCGCCAAGCGCGACTCCGAATGGATGGGCCGCGTCCACCGCTTCCTCGGACTCGACACCAGCGTGATCCTGTCCGGCATGTCGCCCGCCGAGCGTCGCGCGGCCTATGCGGCGGACATCACGTACGGCACCAACAACGAGTTCGGGTTCGACTACCTGCGCGACAACATGACGCACTCCCTGGACGATCTCGTCCAGCGCGGTCACAGCTTCGCCGTGGTCGACGAGGTCGACTCCATCCTCATCGACGAGGCCCGGACCCCGCTCATCATCTCCGGCCCCGCCGACGCGTCGAGCAAGTGGTACGCGGAGTTCGCCCGCATCGCGCCGCTGCTCAAGCGTGACGTGCATTACGAGGTCGACATCCGCAAGCGCACCATCGGCGTCCACGAGGCCGGCGTCGAGCTCGTCGAGGACCAGCTCGGCATCGACAACCTGTACGAGGCCGCCAACTCGCCGCTCGTGAGCTACCTGAACAACGCCATCAAGGCCAAGGAACTGTACACGAAGGACAAGGACTACATCGTCCGCGACGGCGAAGTGATCATCGTCGACGAGTTCACCGGCCGCGTCCTCGTCGGCCGCCGGTACAACGAGGGCATGCACCAGGCGATCGAGGCCAAGGAGAAGGTCGAGATCAAGGCCGAGAACCAGACCCTCGCCACGATCACGCTGCAGAACTACTTCCGCCTGTACGACAAGCTGTCGGGCATGACGGGTACGGCCGAGACCGAGGCTGCAGAGCTGCACCAGATCTACAACCTCGGCGTCATCCCGATCCCCACCAACCGGCCGATGGTCCGCGTCGACAACGGCGACCTGATCTACAAGACGGAGGAAGCCAAGTTCGACGCCGTCGTCGACGACGTGGTGGAGCGGCACGAGAAGGGCCAGCCGGTCCTCATCGGCACCACCAGCGTCGAGCGGTCCGAGTACCTGTCGAAGCAGTTCACCAAGCGCGGGGTGGCACACAACGTCCTGAACGCGAAGTTCCACGAGCAGGAAGCCCAGATCATCGCCGAGGCCGGCCGGTCGGGCGCGGTCACGGTGGCCACCAACATGGCCGGTCGTGGTACCGACGTCGTGCTCGGCGGCAACCCCGACATCATCGCGGACATCGCGCTGCGCAAGCAGGGCCTCGACCCCGTCCACACCCCCGACGACTACGAGGCGGCGTGGGACGACGTCCTCGACCAGGTCAAGGCCGAGGTGAAGGCCGACGCCGACAAGGTCCGCGAGGCCGGCGGGCTGTACGTCCTCGGCACCGAGCGGMACGAGTCCCGGCGCATCGACAACCAGTTGCGCGGCCGGTCGGGTCGTCAGGGCGATCCGGGTGAGTCGCGGTTCTACCTGTCACTCGGCGACGAGTTGATGCGACGGTTCAACGGTGCGGCGCTCGAGTCGATCATGACCCGGCTCAATCTGCCCGACGACGTCCCGATCGAGGCGAAGATGGTCTCGAAGGCCATCAAGAGCGCTCAGACGCAGGTCGAGCAGCAGAACTTCGAGATCCGCAAGAACGTCCTCAAGTACGACGAGGTGATGAATCAGCAGCGCACGGTCATCTACAACGAGCGCCGTCAGATCCTCGAAGGCAAGGACATGGAGGGCCAGGTCGAGAAGATGATCACCGACGTGGTCACCGCCTACGTCGACGGCGCCACCGCGGAGGGCTATGTCGAGGACTGGGATCTCGAACAACTGTGGACGGCGCTCAAGACGCTGTACCCGATCGGTGTCGACTACAAGGAACTGGTCGGCGACGGCGACGACGAGACGAAGGACATCACCGCCGACGAGCTGCGCGAGACCCTGCTGAAGGATGCGCACGACGCCTACACGCGGCGTGAGGCCGAGATCGACGGCGTCGCCGGTGAGGGATCGATGCGCGAACTCGAGCGCCGGGTCCTGCTGAGCGTCCTCGACCGGAAGTGGCGTGAGCACCTCTACGAGATGGACTACCTGAAGGAGGGCATCGGCCTGCGGGCGATGGCCCAGCGTGATCCGCTCGTCGAGTACCAGCGCGAAGGTTTCGACATGTTCGGTGGGATGCTCGAGGGCCTGAAGGAGGAGTCGGTCGGATTCCTGTTCAACCTCCAGGTCGAGGCGGCCGCCCCGCAGGCGGCGCAGGCCCCGGGTGTCAGCGTCACCGCGGCTTCCGCCGCGGCGACGGCGTCGGCTGCACCCGCTCCGGCGGCACCGCGACCGCTGCCCACCCAGGAGGCAGCGCAGCAGGCGCAGGGCACGGCGGCACCGTCGGCCCTCCGCGCGAAGGGACTGGACGACGGTGAGCCCCGTGGGCTCACGTATTCCGGGCCCGCCGAAGACGGCAACGCCCAGCTCAGCCGCCGCGGAGCGGCCGAATCGGACGATTCCGCCGACGCCGGAACCCGTCGCCAGCGGCGCGAGGCCGCGCGGTCGCAGTCGAAGGGCAAGAAGGCCCCGCGTACCAAGCGCAAGCGCTGACCGCAGCGGGGACGATCAGCCGATCACCAGCGAGGTGACGGTCCAGCCCGTGTCGGACTGTTGTTCGACACGGGCAGCGATCACGAAGATCCGTGGCCCCCGGCCGTACGTGCCGAAGGCCTCGAAGACGCAGGGCTCCACCGCGCGCAGATGCACGCGGACGAGCGCCGCCACACCGAGTCGCCGGGCAGGCGACTCCGCGAGCGCGAACGTGCGGACCACGTCGACGAGCGACGGCGCCACCAGCGGCCGCAGTTGCCGGACGTTGCGCCGCCGATCCAGCACTTCGAGAACGAGCCGGAACGCCTGCTCCGTGAACCGCTGAACGTCCGGCGACGGAATCGGCAGTGTTCCCGGGTGCCTCGCGGCGGTGCGCGGCGACGCCCCCGAGTGCGGCGACGACCGGTGTCTGCCGTGCCCGAGCGGGTGCCGCGCACCCGACTGCGCCGCCGAACCTCCCGGCAGGATCGGCGCGGCGTCGTCGCCGGCCGCCGGCTCGAAGCGCGGCACCCGTGACAGGAACGTGTAGGACTCACTCATTTCTTACCCCCCGGTTTCGGCATGAGACAGCCGTCGTAGCGGTCATAATCGCACGGATCCCGGCGTCGTGTCGCCGTACCGCGGAGCGGACTCGTGTCGCCGAACCGTGGAGCGGACCCTAGGGTGGGGACGTGCGGGGATTGATATTGGACTTCGGCGGAGTTCTCGCGGGTCCCGGTTCGGACATGGACGGCCTGTCGTCCGTCCTCGCCGGTGCCCGGACCCGTGGTGTGCGGACCGCGATCCTCAGCAACGATCCCGGCGGTCCCGGCGCGCAGTGGTTGCGGGAACTCGGCGACGGCCGGCTGGTCGATCAGGTCGTGCTGTCCGGGGATGTCGGTGTCGCCAAACCTGATCCGCGGATCTACCGGCTGACGGCCGGCGCGCTCGGTCTGGAGCCGGGCGACTGTATCTTCGTCGACGACCTGCCGGCCAACGTTCGGGGCGCAGTGGCTGTCGGGATGGTGGGCATCCACCACGTCGACGGCGCGGCCACGGCGGACGAGATAGCGATACTTCTCGAGGTGGATCGAGACGGGATGCAAGGGGGACAGGCGCCGACATGGTGACGAGACTGACTACGCAGGATGCATCGTTCTACTTCCTCGAGGCGAGCAGTACGCCGATGCACGTGGGATCGCTGGCGATCTTCCGGAAGCCGCGAAACGGGTTGTCCTACGAGGAATTACTGAGCCTGGTCGAGGAGCGGTTGAGCCTGGTGCCGCGCTACCGGCAAAAGGTGCGGGAGGTGGCGCTGGGACTGTCGCGGCCGGTGTGGGTGGACGACCAGGACTTCGACATCGAGTACCACGTCCGGCGGTCGGCGCTGCCGAAGCCCGGATCGGACGCCCAGTTGCACGACCTGGTCGCACGGCTCACGTCCCGGCCCCTCGACAACACGCGTCCCCTGTGGGAGATGTATCTGGTGGAGGGGTTGTCGAACAACCGCTTCGCGATCTTCACGAAGTCTCATTCCTCGCTGGTCGACGGCGAGACGGCGCTCGAGATCGGTCAGGTGATCCTGGACCCGGCGAAGACCCGGCGGCCGATGGCCGAGGAACTGTGGATGCCGAGCCCCGCCCCCAGTGAGTCCACCCTCATCGCGGGGGCGCTGGCGGAGATGGTGTCGAGGCCGGGCGAGGGTCTGGCCGCGCTGCGGATGACGTTGGGTGACATGGCGTCTGCGCTCGGCGAGACCGTGCGCACCGTCGGTAAGCTCGCCGCCGTGGTCCGCACCGCGACGCAGGTGGCGCCGTCGAGTCCGCTCAATGCGACGATCTCCCGCAATCGGCGGTTCGCGGTGGTCAAGACCGAACTGGGCGACTACCGGAAGATCCGCGCGCAGTACGGGTGCGAGGTCAACGACGTCATCCTCGCCGTCGTGTCGGGTGCGATGCGGTACTGGCTGCTGTCCCGCGGTGAACCGGTGGCCGAGTCGACCACGGTCCGGGCCATGGTCCCGATGTCCGTGTACGCGACGGATCCCGAGGCCGACGACGAGGCGTCCCGCCGCGGCGAGTGGGCGGACCCGCGGAGCATGGTGTCGTCCTTCCTCATCGACCTGCCGGTCGGGGAACCGAACGCGGTGGTGCGGCTGTCGCACGTGGCGCACGCCATGGAGGCGCACGCGAAGCAGAGTCAGCGGGTCACCGCGGAGACCCTGGTGCGGTTGTCGGGGTTCGCGCCCGCCACGCTGCACGCGATGAGTGCCCGTGTCGCGAGCAGCTTCTCGCAGCGCATGTTCAATCTGATGATCACCAATGCTCCGGGTCCGCAGATGCCGTTGTACGTCGGGGGAGCGCGGATGCTCGAGATGTACCCGGTGTCGCCCCTGCTGAAAAACCAGACTTTGAGCATCGGCCTCACGTCCTACGACGGCAACGTCTACTACGGTTTGAATGCAGACCGTGACGCCATGGCCGACGTGGACGTGGTGGCGGCGCTGCTGTACGAATCTCTCGAGGAGTTGTTGGATGCCAGCCGGTGAGAAGTCCGCGGTGCGAATGACGGGTGACGCATGACGAGGGTGTACGTTCCCGCGACGATCGAGATCCTGCAGCGGCTCGTCGCCGACCAGGAGTTCGATCCGATGAGCCGTACCGCCTTCGCCGTCACCGCCACGCTCCGCGAGGCGTACTCGTCGGGCGACGACGACGAACTGGCCGAGGTCGCGATGGCCGAGGCCGCCCGGGCGTCGCTGCGTCTGATCGCGGGCCGGGTGGGGGAGAGCGGGAGCGACGGGGTCCGCTTCCGCCGCGCCGTGGTCGCCGCGGACATCGACGACGTGACACCCCGTCCGGACCTCGACGACGCCGTCGTCCGGTTGCCCGGTCCGGTGACTATCGGCCGGGTCGCGTCGGTGCACGTGGACCTCGCGGAGGCCGAGCGCGACATCGAACGGGCCGTGTCGGCGATCGACGAGGCGGATCTCGGGGATCCGGACGCCGAGTTCGTTCTCGGTGACGCCGAGGATCACGTTCTGGCGTGGTACGCCACCCAGGAGCTTCCGTTCCTGCTCGAACTGCTCTGACCGGTGCGTCCTCTTACCTTGGGGTAACCTACGGTACCGTAACTTGAAAACCTACGGTAGCGTAGGTCGTGACGGAAAAGGTGGAGGTCGGATGGGTCTGAAGGATTGGATCGAGGCGCCCGCAGCAGCGGTCGTGCCCGCCAAGCGGTCCAAGCTCAATTGGTTGCGCGGTGCGGCGGCACGTCTGACGACGCCGTTGCTACCCGACGACTACCTGCACCTGGCCAACCCGCTGTGGTCCGCCCGCGAGCTGCGTGGACAGATCGTGGACGTGCGCGCGGAGACGGCGGACTCCGCCACGATCGTCATCAAGCCGGGCTGGGGATTCGACTTCGACTACGAGCCCGGCCAGTACATCGGCATCGGCCTGCACATCGACGGACGCTGGCACTGGCGTTCGTACTCCCTCACCTCGCCGCCGAACTGGGACGACAAGCGCATCTCCATCGCAGTCAAGGCGATGCCTGAGGGATTCCTGTCGAGTCACCTCGTCAACGGTGTGCCGTCCGGGACGATCGTCCGGCTCGCGACGCCCACGGGCAACTTCGCGTTGCCCGACCCGCCGCCGCAGCGCATCCTGTTCCTCACCGCGGGCAGTGGCATCACTCCCGTCATGGCGATGCTGCGCACGATGAACCGGCGCGGCCAGCTCCCCGACGTCTTCCACGTCCACTCGGCGCCCACCGACGCCGACGTGATGTTCGCCGACGAACTCACCCAGCTCCACGAGGAGCACGACGACTTCCGGTGCAAGATCCAGCTCACCCGCAGCCAGGGCAAGTTCGCGTTGTCCTCGCTCGACGAGGTGTGCCCGGACTGGCGCGAACGGCAGACGTGGGCCTGCGGGCCGCTGCCGATGCTCGACGAGATCGAGACGCTGTGGCGCGACGAGAACATCGAGGGCAAGCTGCACCTCGAGCGTTTCGCCGTCTCCCGCGCGGACACGTCCGGCGAGGGCGGAACGGTGACGTTCGCCAAGGCCGACAAGACCGTCACGATCGACGGTGCCACCACTCTCCTCGAGGCCGGTGAACAGGTCGGGGCGCTCATGCCGTTCGGCTGCCGGATGGGGATCTGCCAGACCTGTGTCGTGCCGATCCTCGCCGGGCACGCCATCGACCTGAGGTCCGGCAAGCAGCATGCCGAAGGTGACCGAGTCCAGACTTGTATCTCGGCGGCGGCAGGGGACTGCACGCTCGACGCGTGAGCGTGAGCGTGTTGTTCACCTGACTCCGCTATTCTCGGACTCTCACCAGACGGAGGAGCACGGTGGCGATCACCGACATCAAAGAGTTCGCGCATCTGACCGAAGCGGACATCGAATCGCTCGGGCGTGAGTTGGATGCGATCCGGCTCGACGTGGAGGATTCGCGCGGCGTCCGCGACGCCCGATACATCCGCCGGGCCATCAGGGCGCAACGACTGCTGGAGCTCGGTGGCCGGCTCGCACTGTTCGGGAGCCGGTACCGGCCGGCCTGGCTGGCGGGCACCGCGATGCTCTCCCTCTCGAAGATCATCGAGAACATGGAACTCGGCCACAACGTGATGCACGGCCAGTGGGACTGGATGAACGATCCGGAGATCCACTCGATGTCGTGGGAGTGGGACCAGACCGGCCCGTCCGAGCACTGGAAGCGGGCCCACAACTACTCCCATCACACGTTCACCAACATCGTGGGAATGGATTCCGACGTCGGTTTCGGCATCCTCCGGATGACCCGCGACGAGGAGTGGCGGCCGATCAACCTGCTGCAGCCGTTCGCCAACATCGTCCTGGCCGCCACGTTCGAGTGGGGGATCGCGCTCCACGACCTCACGTTCGCGGCCGAGTTGGAGGGCGCGGAGAAGGGGCAGCTCAACTCGCAGGCCAACAAGGATTTCGCCCGCAAGATCTTCCGTCAGGTCGGCAAGGACTTCCTCCTGTTCCCGGTGCTCGCGGGACCGGCGTGGAAGTCGACTCTGACGGCGAACACCACCGCCAATCTCGTGCGGAACCTGTGGGCGTATGTGGTGATTTTCTGTGGGCACTTCCCGGACGGCGCCGAGAAGTTCACCGTGGACGAATACGAGAACGAGACCCGGCACGAGTGGTACCTCCGGCAGATGCTCGGCAGCGCCAACTTCGACTCCGGCAAGATCATGGGTTTCATGAGCGGGAATCTCAGCTACCAGATCGAGCATCATCTGTTCCCCGATCTGCCGAGCAACCGGTACCCGGAGATCGCCGTGAAAGTGCGGGCGCTGTGCGAGAAGTACGACCTCCCCTACACCACGGGGTCGCTCGCCAAGCAGTACCTRCTGGCCCTGCGCACGATCCACAAACTCGCCCTGCCCGACCGCTTCCTGCGCGCGACGGCGGACGACGCCCCCGAGACGTCCTCGGAACGGAAGTTCCGCGATGCTCGCGACGCGGGTGCCGCGATGGTCGAGACGCTGCGCACGGATCCCGTGACCGGACAGCGCCGGGGTCTGCTGTCGGCGCTGCGCGCCCACGCGGAGGCCAAGATCCCGCGCCGTCGTCGGTGATTTCACTCACACCTACACTCAAGTAACCTACGGTGTCGTAACTTACGGTACGGTAGGTCATGTCAGCGCCTATCCGGTGTGAACTGTCGACCCAGCCAGGAGGAGGTCCCCCATGGCGATTGCAGATGTCAAGGAATACGCACATCTCACCGAAGCCGATGTCGAGGCGCTCGGGCGCGAGTTGGATGCGATCCGCCGCGATATCGAAGAATCTCGCGGGGAGCGCGACGCGCGCTACGTGCGGAACACCATCAGGTTGCAGCGTGGACTCGAGATCGGCGGCCGCGCAGTGCTGTTCGCGAGCAAGCGGCGCCCTGCCTGGCTGGCGGGCACGGCCTTGCTCTCCCTCTCGAAGATCATCGAGAACATGGAACTCGGCCACAACGTCATGCACGGCCAGTGGGACTGGATGAACGATCCGGAGATCCACTCCACCTCGTGGGAGTGGGACGTGACGGGACCGTCCGCTCACTGGAAGCAGACCCACAACTACATCCACCACAAGTACACCAACGTCCTCGGCATGGACGACGACGTCGGATACGGACTGCTGCGCGTCACGCGTGACCAGCGGTGGAAGCCGTTCAATACCGGCAATCTCGTCTACAACACCCTGCTGGCGCTGTTCTTCGAGTACGGCATCGCGGCGCAGCACCTCGAACTCGGCAAGGTCGCCAAGGGGCGCGTATCGAGCGAGGAAACCCAGCGCAAGCTTCGCGAGGTCGGCGAGAAGATCGGCAAGCAGATCCTCAAGGACTACGTGATCCACCCCGCGGTCACCGGTCCCGCGTGGAAGAGCACGCTCACTGCCAATATCGCCGCGAACATGATCCGCAACGTGTGGACCAACGCGATCATCTTCTGCGGGCACTTCCCGGACGGCGCCGAGAAGTTCACGAAGGCCGACATCGACAACGAGACGCAGCCCGAGTGGTACCTGCGCCAGATGCTCGGTAGCGCGAACATCGACGGCGGCAGGCTGATGGACTTCATGTCCGGCAACCTGAGCTATCAGATCGAGCACCACCTGTTCCCCGACCTGCCGAGCAACCGCTACGCGGAGATCGCCGTCCGGGTGCGGGAGTTGTGCGAGAAGTACGACCTGCCGTACACCTCCGGCCCGTTCCTGGTGCAGTACGCGAAGTCGTGGCGCACCATCGCCAAGCTGTCGTTGCCGAACAAGTACCTCAAGGCGACCACGGACGACGCGCCGGAGACGGCGTCGGAGCGCAAGTTCGGTGGAAACACCACGGCGACAATCGATCCCGTGACCGGCCGCCGTCAGGGGCTGAGTTCCGCGATCAAGCGCACCCGCAAGCGTCGCGGTCTGCGCGCGCTGCTTTCCCGCTAGACAACTCCGCTGGACAGTTCCGCCACGGCGCGGTTCGTCCCTCACCAGGCCTCGTTGGACGCGATGGCCGTGAGGAGGTGACGGACCGCGTCGACGCGTTTGGCGGCCTTGCCCTCGAGGTGGTCGAGCGCGCATTCGGGGTC
>NZ_JBFUHV010000123.1:0-27435 GCF_056402215.1 Rhodococcus sp. P4_B6
ACGCCGCTCTCGATCGAGGTGAGCCGTGGGGCGTGTGGGGTGGGGAGATCTTCGACCAGGGTGTCGTGATCGCCCGCAAGCGTCCCCGTGGACGTCCCCGCAAGACGCCGGCTCTGGTGTGTGCGTAGCACCTGTGAGTACTTGTTAACCGCCCGCGGTTAACAAGTACTCACAGGTCGGGGGCCACGAACCCGGGGAGCCACCGGGTGAGGATCGCCATGTACGGCGCGTACGCGTCCAGTTGGGCGCAGATCCCCACCGAGCCGACGAGAACCCGGAAAATCATCAGATACTCGGCGGGCAGATTCAGTGCCCGGGCGGTCCGGAACTGCGCACTGTTGAAGTCGGTCGCGGAACCCGCCGCCTTCTGCAGCCAGGCGCGGGTGAAGTGGAACGATTCGGTACGGATCGGATCGGTGACGGGACGCAGGTAGTCGGCGATCTCCTTGTCGGTCACCGTCCTGCCCGGCAGGACGAATCCGTTGGCGTGCAGCAACTCCGTCAGTTCGTCGAACTGCTCGTGGACTGCCAGCCGGACCATCGCCCCGAGCACCGGTGGGAGACCGTGCGGAAACGGTGCCGCGGCACCGAAATCGATGACCCCCAGGCGGCCGTCGCTGCGCAGCATGAAGTTACCCGGATGCGGGTCGCAGTGAAGCAGGCCGACGCGGGTGGGGGAGGCGAAGTGGAACTCCGCGAGCAGTGCGCCGGCAGTGTTGCGTTCCTCGGGGGTGCCGTCGGCGATGATGGCCGACAGCGGTTTCGCCGACATCCATTCGGTGACCACCACCTTGGGGGCGCTGGCGACGACGTGCGGAATCGCGAACTGCGGGTCCCCGTCGAACACCTTCGCGAAGCGGCGCTGATTGTTCGCCTCGATCCGGTAGTCGAGTTCTTCTTCGGTGCGGGCGGTGAATTCGTCGATGACCGGCCGCACGTCGACCCCGGGCATGACCGAAGCGAACAGACCCGCGAACCGTCCCAGTGTCTTCAGGTCGGCGCGCAGCGCTTCGTCGGCGCCGGGGTACTGAACCTTGACGGCCACGTCGCGGCCATCGGCCCACACGGCGCGATGCACCTGGCCGATGCTGGCCGACGCGGTCGGGGTGTCGTCGAACGACTGGAACCGCTCCCGCCACTTGGTGCCCAGTTGCTGGTCGAGCATCCGGTGGACCGCCTTCGCGGGCAGCGGAGGTGCCTGCGCCTGCAGCTTGTTCAGCGATTCACGGTAGGGTTCCGCGAACTCCTCGGGGATTGCCGCCTCCATGACGCTGAGCGCCTGGCCCAGTTTCATGGCGCCGCCCTTGAGTTCGCCGAGGACGGCGAATAATTGCTCGGCGGCCTTCGCGCTCAGCTGGGCGTCGATCTCGTCCCTGTCGCCGCCGGTCAGCTTCCGGCCGAACCCCATCGCGGCACGCCCCGCGATCCCCAACGGGATGCTCGCGAGTTTCGCGGTGCGGGCAGAACTCCTGCGGGGGATGTCGGGCACCCCACCATCATGCATCATCACCGATGCCGGTTCGATTCGCCCACGGCGGGCGCCAGATACGTGCAGCTGCAACTCGCCTGCCTCGGCCAGCGCCGCGTCACCAGGCGGTGCGCCCCCAGATCGATCTCGAGCGTGGCGTCGAGACTGCTGGGCGGCGCGCCGCGCGGGGCGGACAGCACGGCCTCGAGTTGGCCGAGGGCGACTGCGGCCGTGGCCATGATCACGGCGGGACTCGCATGCCCGACCGTCCCCAGGAGCTGAGCGGACAGGTGCGGCCAGTCCTCGTCGTACGCGGCGCGGAGGAGATCGGCGCACCGCAGGCAACTCGTGTGGCCCGGCAGCACGAGCGGACCGACCACACCGCGACCGTCCCGCAGCCGGACCTGCAGGTGCGGTATCCCGTTCTGGATCAGATCCGCAGCGAGGCGAGGGTCCGCCACCAGGTCGTCCGCGAGCACGACGCACAGGGCGTTCCACCGCCGGACATCGCCGTCGGCGGAGTAGCGGAACGAGCGGGAGACCCGGATGCCGCCGTCGGTGAGCCCGGTGGACACCGCATCCGACAGCGGTCCGCGCCCGTGCACGCGGATGGTGATCGTGTCCGCGACGGGGGAGGTGCCCGCGACGTCGATCAGACCGGCGCGGTCCAGATCGCCGAGCAGCTTCGACACGTCCGTGGGCGCCAGGCCGTATCCGACGGCCGTCCACAGGATGTGCGGCCGCGTGTTCTTGCCGTCGAGCAGTCGGACGACGGCGAGGAGTTGCTCGGTCCGGACTCCGGGCGGTGGGGAGAGGACGAGTGCGCGCTCGGGATCCCAGCCGAACTGCACCCGCCCGTCGGGGCGGACGAGCACGGCGATCCGAGGATCGAGGGTGACACCGACGGGGTGCGGGTGCGAGATGGTCACGCACCGAGGATTCCAGGCCACGACTGGTCGCCGGCCCGGAAAAGACGAGTTGTCCACAGGCCGAAACGTGCTCCGACCTGCGGACTTCCCGCTACCGACACATTGGTGCGATCAGGGGGTCAGGACTCCGGCTCGTCGTCCTTACCGGACTTGCCGCGTTCGGCCTCCTCGGCCCGCTCGCGGGCCTCCGTCGCCTCCAGCTGCGCCATCGGATTGTCGAAGTCGCCGCCGTCGCCGCCCCCGAGTACCCGTTCGACGAACGCGTCCGGGCTGTCGAGGTCGGACGAGTCGGGCAGCAGGTCGGGGTGGGCCCACACGCCGTCACGGGCGTCGACGGTCGACTCGGACGTCAGGCGCGTCCACAGCTGCGCCGCCTCCCGGACCTTGCGGGGACGCAGTTCGAGTCCGACGAGTGTCGCGAACGTCTGCTCGGCGGGTCCGCCGGTCGCGCGCCTGCGGCGGAGCGTCTCGCTGAGTGCCGCGACGCCGGGGAGGCGGTCGTTCAACGCCGACGCGACGACGACCTCGACCCAGCCCTCGATGAGGGCGAGCAGTGTCTCGAGTCGCTCGAGGGCCTGCTTCTGCTCGGGTGTGGTCTGCGGTTCGAAGGCACCCTGCTGCAGGATGTTCTCGAGCTGCGACGGATCGGTCAGCGCGGACGGATCGAGCCCCTTCGCCATGTCCTCGATGGCGGAGAAGTCCATGGTGATGCCGCGGGCGTACTCCTCGACGGTGGCGAGGAGACGCTGACGCAGCCACGGGACGTGGCTGTACAGGCGCTGGTAGGCGGCCTCACGTGCGGCGAGGAAGACGAGGATCTCCCGGTCGGGCTGTTCGAGCCCCTTGCTGAACCGTTCCACCGCTGCGGGAAGCAATGCGCCCGTGCCCGCCGGACCGAGGGGGAGACCGATGTCGGTGGAGGTGAGGACCTCCTTCGACAGCTGGCCCAGCGCCTGGCCGAGCTGGGAGCCGAACGCGAGGCCACCCATCTGGCTCATCATGCCGAGCATCGGTCCTGCCATCTGCTGCGCCTCTTCGGGCAGCCCCTGCACCCACATGCCCGACACCTTCTCCGCCACCGGGTCGCACAACCGCTTCCAGGTGTCGAGGGTGTTGTCGAGCCAGTCGTTGGGCGTCCACGCGACGGTCTTCGACGCGCCCGCAGGCAGCGTCGTCGCGGCGTCCAGCCACAGTTCGGCGAGCCGCGAGGCGTCGGCGATCGCCTCGGAATTGCCCTGCGTGATCGGAGCGACGGACCCCATCTGCTGGCGGGCGAGCTTCTTCGCGACCTCGTAGTTGACCGGGCCGGTCTGCTCCCCGGACCCCATCGACGTGCCCATCCCGCTCAGCATCTGGCCGAACTGGGTGAGCATCTGGCCGAGGGCGGCCGGGTCGAAGCCCCCGGCGGGGAAACCACCCGCCCCGAAACCGAAGTCGCCGGAACCGCCCGCGTTCTTGTCGCGGTCGGGCCCGTTCTGATCCCCCGTGTTCTTGTCACGATCGGGATCGTCGTCGGGTTTGGAGAAGCCGAAGGGCGGATTGCTCATGACTCAACGGTACAAGGCGCATGGTTCGGTGGCTGCCGACCGCGTCACGCTGACGGCGAACACGCGGACGGCCGACAGCGGTGCCCGGTGGTTCGCGCTCTACGCTGGTCCAGGTGAATCGACGGATCGTGACGCTTCTGGCTGCGCTGGCCCCGATCGTGGTACTCGGCATTCTCGGCACCGTGATCACGGTGCCGTTCGTGGCTCTCGGGCCGGGACCCACGTTCAACACCCTCGGCGAAGTGGGTGGTGAGCAGGTCGTCGCCATCGCGGGGACGGACGTGGACGACACCACCGGCCACCTCAACATGACGACGGTCGCCGTCCGCGACGACCTCAACGTGTTCGAAGCGTTCGGACTGTGGGCGAGTGGACGCCAGGGCATCGTGCCCCGCGAGGAGGTGTACCCGCCGGACAAGTCGAAGGACGAGGTCAAGCAGGAGAACGACGCCGACTTCCAGCAGTCGGAGGACAGCGCCGAACTCGCGGCGCTCCACTTCCTGGGCAAGCCGGTGGACCTGCGGATCGCCAAGGTCGGTGAGGACGGCCCCTCCCAGGGGCTGCTGCGCGAAGGCGACGTGCTGGTCAGTGTCGACGGAAAGCCGGTGTCGACTGTCGGCGGYGTGCAGGAGGCGGTGGCCGACGTGGCCCCGAACACCGAGGTGCCGATCGTGATCCGGCGTGACGGCGCCGAGACCACGGTGCGGGTGGTGCTCGGTGCCCGCCCGGACGACGAGGCCAAGGGCTACCTGGGGATCACGCCGGAGGAGGTCCCGGACGTCCCGTTCACGATCGACTTCAACCTCGCCGACGTGGGCGGCCCCTCGGCGGGACTCATGTTCACGCTCGCCGTGATCGACAAACTCAGCCCGGGCGAACTCAACGGCGGCAAGTTCGTCGCCGGCACCGGCACGATCGACTCCGACGGCGACGTCGGCCCCATCGGCGGCATCAAGTACAAGTTGATCGCCGCGTCCGAAGCGGGCGCCGAGACATTCCTCGTGCCGGCGAAGAACTGCGACGAGGCACGCCAGGGGGCACCCGACGGGCTCCGGCTGGTGAAGGTCGAGAACCTCGACGGGGCCGTTGACGCGCTCGAGGCCGTCAACGCCGGAGCCGACGCGCCGCACTGCTGACTGCGGCGCGGTCGGTCCTTCTCGACTGCGGAGCGGTCAGTCCTCTTCGGTCGCGTCGAGGGTGGCGTACAGCGCGCTGACGAGATTCGGCGCCAGGTCCTCGTAGGTGAGCAGTTCGATTCCGGCGTACGGGTCGGCGTCCTCGTCGGGGCGCAACTGCATCAGGCACAGCGACGGTCCGTCGCGCAGCACGGCGGCGATGAGCCGGGCGGCCCGGCGGTCGGGATGCGACTCGGCCGCGGCCCGTGCGGCGTCGTCGGCGGCGTCGCGGTCGGACAGGAGGGGGACGAGCGCGTCGTCGAGATCGGATTCCGCCTCGGGAGGCAGGACCACGATCTCCTGGACGAGGGCGCACCCGACCACGGACTCGGGCCAGCTGGTGGTGGCGAGGAATTCGTCGAGTGCGCGTGACCCGCCGTCGATGTCGCCGGGGAACGGATCCTGTTCCACCGGGGTCAATTCCGCACCGTCGGCGAGTTGGTCGAGCAGGCTCGGTTCGGCGGCCGCGAGGAGTTCGGTCGGGACGAGTGCGAACATCTGGGGCGGCTGATCCCACCCTCCGGCATCGACGAATTCGACCACCTCACGCACGCAGCGGGCGAGGGCGTCCGTCTCTCGGTTCACATTCTCTTCACTCACAGGACCCATCTTCGCACCCCCGGAACAGGACCGACGGCGGCAACTCTCGGTTGTTACGTAGAGTGGGACGAAACGGTCACGCCCTCGCTGTTCGGGGTGTGGACGACCGAACGGTGCAGTTGACCGCGGCGTGAGAACGTCGCCGAGTTCTTGGAGTGTGGCACGTGGGCATGCGGCCCCCCGCAGGTTTACCGTCGTTGTCCAAACGCAGTCGAGTGCTGCTGGTGCTGGCGCTTGTCGTCGCGGCCCTGCTGCTGGTGGGTCCTCGGCTGATCAGCACGTACACGGACTGGTTGTGGTTCGGTGAGGTCGGATTCCGTGGTGTCTTCACCACGGTCCTCGTCACCCGTCTGCTGCTCTTCCTCGTGGTGGGGGTGGTGGTCGGCGGAATCGTCTGGCTGGCACTGCTGCTCGCGTACCGTTCGCGGCCGGTGTTCGTCCCGGTGTCGGGTCCCAACGATCCGGTGGCGCGGTACCGCACCACGGTGATGACCCGGCTGCGTCTGTTCGGCCTCGCGATTCCGATCGCGGTGGGACTGCTCGCCGGCCTGATCGCCCAGTCCAGTTGGGTGACGGTGCAGTTGTTCGTCAACGGCGGCGCGTTCGGCGTCGCCGATCCCGAATTCGGCCTCGACGTCGGCTTCTACACGTTCGATCTGCCGTTCTACCGTTTCGTCCTCAATTGGCTGTTCGTGGCGGTGCTGCTGGCGTTCTTCGCGAGCCTGGTGACGCACTACATCTTCGGTGGGCTCAAGCTCGCGGGCCGGGGCGGCGCGCTGACCAATGCGGCGCGAGTCCAGTTGGCAGTGCTGGCGGGAACGTTCATTCTCCTCAAGGCCGTCGCGTATTGGTTCGACCGGTATTCCCTGCTGTCGAGCAGCCGCAAGGAGCCCACGTTCACCGGTGGTAGCTACACCGACATGAACGCGGTGCTGCAGGCGAAGCTGATCCTGCTGGCCATCGCGGTCATCTGCGCGGGCGCGTTCTTCGCGGCGATCTTCCTGCGCGATCTGCGGATTCCCGCAATGGCCACAGCCCTTCTCGTGCTCTCGTCGATCCTGGTCGGCGCGGTGTGGCCGCTCGTGGTGGAGCAGTTCTCGGTGCGCCCCAACGCCGCCGACAAGGAGAGCGCGTACATCGAGCGGAACATCGCCGCCACCCGGCAGGCGTACGGCATCACCGACGACAAGGTCGAGTACCAGGACTACCAGGGGTACGGGACGACGCCGCCGCGCGACGTGCCCGCCGACGTGACGACGATCGCGAACACGCGACTGCTCGACCCGAACATCCTGTCGCGGACGTTCACCCAGCAGCAGCAGCTGAAGAACTTCTACGGTTTCCCGCCGACGCTCGACATCGACCGGTACGACATCGACGGGGAGATGCGTGACTACATCGTCGCGGCCCGCGAGTTGTCGTCGAAGAGCCTGACGGGCAACCAGACGGACTGGATCAACAAGCACACCGTCTACACGCACGGCAACGGACTGGTCGCGGCCCCCGCGAACCGGGTGAACGCCGCCGCAGGCGAGTCCGCGGAGGAAGCCGCCAACAGCAACAGCGGTTACCCCGTCTACATGGTGAGCGACATCGCCTCACAGGCCGCGGGCAATCAGGTCATCCCGGTCGAGCAGCCGCGCATCTACTACGGCGAGGTCATCGCCGACACCGATGCCGACTACGCGATCGTCGGTGGTTCCCAGGGTTCGGATCCGCGGGAGTACGACACCGACACCTCGCGCTACACGTACACCGGTTCGGGTGGTGTGCCGATCGGCAACTGGTTCAACCGGCTGGCGTTCGCGGCGAAGTACACCGAACGCAACATATTGTTCTCCGGTGCCATCGGTTCGGATTCGAAGATCATCTACAACCGGGACCCCCGGGACCGGGTCACGCACGTCGCACCGTGGCTGACCGCGGACGGCGACTCCTACCCGGCCGTCGTCGACGGCAAGGTCGTGTGGATCGTGGACGCCTACACCACGCTGCAGGACTACCCGTACGCTCAGCGCAGTTCGCTCGACGGACTGGTGGAGGACAGCATCGACCAGAACACCGGCCGCCTGCTGCCCCGCAAGGAGGTGTCCTACATCCGCAACTCGGTGAAGGCCACCGTCGACGCGTACGACGGCACCGTGAAGCTCTACCAGGTGGACCAGAACGATCCCGTGCTCGACGCGTGGATGGGTGTGTTCCCCGACGCGGTTCAGCCTGCGGACTCGATTCCGGACGAACTGCGCGCGCACTTCCGTTATCCCGAGGACCTGTTCAAGGTGCAGCGCGAGATGCTCGCCAAGTACCACGTGGACGATCCGAAGGAGTTCTTCACCAACAACGCGTTCTGGTCGGTGCCGAGCGATCCCACGATCGACACGAGCGCGAACCAGCCGCCGTACTACGTGCTGGTCGGTGATCCCGAGACCGGGAAACCGTCGTTCAACCTGACCAGTGCGATGGTGGGTTACAGCCGCGAGTTCCTGTCCGCCTATCTGTCGGTGAAATCGGACCCGGAGAACTACGGCAAGTTCACGGTGCTCCAATTGCCGACGGACACCCAGACCCAGGGTCCGCAGCAGACGCAGAACTCGATGATCTCCGATCCGCGGGTGGCGTCGGAGAGAACGCTGCTCGAGAGATCGAACAAGATTCAGTACGGCAACCTGCTGACACTGCCGATCGCGAACGGCGGCATCTTGTACGTCGAACCGATGTACACGGAGCGAAGTTCGACGGGCCCGAACACGTCGACGTTCCCGCAGCTGTCCCGAGTGCTGGTGAGCTACCGCGAGCCGCCGCCGAGTAACAGTGTGCGCGTCGGGTACGCCCCGACTCTGGCACAGGCGCTCGACCAGGTGTTCGGTGCGGGAACGGGCTCGGTGGCCACGGCGCCCAGCGCCGAGGAGGGGACACCTCCGGAGACCGGCACGACGCCGCCCGTCGCCCAGGGTGCGGCCCCGGCGGCGCCCACCGCACCGGCGACTCCGCCGTCCGGCACGGACGTCTCGGCGGCTGTGGCGGAGCTGGATGCGTCGCTCGACGCGTTGACGTCGGCGCAGCGCAGCGGTGACTTCGCGGCGTACGGTGCGGCCCTCGCCCGGGTGCAGAAGGCGGTCGCCGCGTACGAGGCGATCCCGAAGTAGAGGCGTTTCACCGGGAGAGCGAACGAGGCCCTGTCATCCGAACCGGATGACAGGGCCTCGTCGTATACGAGCGGAAGATCAGCGCAGTGCGTCGACCAGCTGCGGGTTGGCGTTCACCAGCTGCTGGAACTGCTGTCCGTAGCCGTTCTGCTCGGCGACCTGACGCGCGGCGTCCAGTGCCTGCTGCGCGGCGGGCTGGACCGGAGCGGGCGCCTGGACCTGTGCCGGTGCCGCGGGGGCGGGCGCCGGAGCGGGCGCGGGGGCCTCGGCGACGGCGCCGCCACCGGTGGTCAGGTACTGACCGCACACCGGCCAGGCACCCTGGCCCTGCGTCGCGAGAACATTCTCGGCGACACGGACCTGCTCGGCCTTGCTGGCGTTCGACGCCGAGCCGCTGCCGCCGTTGGCCTCCCAGGTGCTCTGCGAGAATTGCAGGCCGCCGTAGTAGCCGTTTCCGGTGTTGATTCCCCAGTTGCCGCCGCTCTCGCACGCTGCGACGCCGTCCCAGTTGTGGGAGGCGGCGGAGGCGGTGCCGGTGCTCAGGCCGAGCGGAACGGCGACGACGGCTCCGGTGACGGCGATCCATCCGAGGGCACGCTTGCTGATGCTGTGATTGGTCATGCGGGGTCAATCCTCTCCGCGCTTGCTGGCGTGGCCGGCCTGCGGGCGACGACGTTCGCGTCGTCGCGCCGGGCTGCGATTCTGTGCCGCGTCCCTGCCCCTCGAAGGTTTCGGGGATTCCGAACCCGCGGGGCAGAGCTAGCAGCGGCGGGCCGGCTTTCGCCCGGTTGTTTCGGGCCGAGAGCGACCGTACGGGAGCTTCGCCCGCAGTTCACCTGGCGAAAATGGTGAACAGGTGTCCGGCGTCGAGGGCGAATTTTCCCTGTTTCCGCAGTTCAGAAGCGCTTGATATCGTTTCGGAGTCGATTCGTTACACCGTTGTTATGTGGCGGGGATCACTACTAATTTGTGCAGCGGCTCACGCGTAAATGGCGGGGAAACGGATCTCGGTGGTGTAGGCACGATGCCGTGCAATGCCCGAGCGCCCTGCGCGCAGTCGTGCTGCGCGCAGGGCGCTCGGGCAAGTGTGGGTGCGGATCAGAGGTACTGWCCGCAGACCGGCCAGGCGCCGGGTCCCTGGGTCGCCAGGACGTTCTCGGCAACGCGAATCTGCTCCTCGCGCGAGGCGTTCGAAGGCGAGCCGGAGCCGCCGTTCGCGGCCCAGGTGCTGTCGGTGAACTGCAGGCCGCCCGAGAAGCCGTTTCCGGTGTCGGCGCCCCAGTTGCCGCTGCTCTCGCATGCTGCGACAGCGTCCCAGTCTCCGGAAGCGGCCGAAGCGGTGCCGGTGCTCAGGCCGAGCGGCACTCCGATGACTGCTCCGGTGAGTGCGACTGCGCCCATGGTCCGCTTGACGATGCTGGAATTGAACATGTGGTTGATTCCTCTCCGCGCCTGCCGACGAGGTGGTCGTGTGGATGACGGCTGGTGTGCCGACCCGCTGGTCGATCTGTCCTCGTCCTGCCCCTCGAGGTGTCGGGATTCCGGATCCCGCTGGGGCAGGTCGAGCTGCGGCGGGTCGGCGTTGCCCGTTGGTTTCGGGCTGGCAACGAACGTACGCGGCGATCACGGAATGGTCACGGGCCGATTTTCTGTGACGGGCGTCCAAATACTGGGATGAACGCACGGTGTTTTCGCAGGTCGACCCACTAGTTGCGGATTCCGAAAACGTTACAGATTTTCCCAAAAGTGTGACGCAGGTCATAACTTTTAGGTAACGGATGTGACTCGGGTGGTGCTGAAAGGTTGCTAGTCGGCCTCTTTCCGGGCGATTTGCAATCCGTTCGTTCGCTCGTGTAACTTTGTTCATGCAGCGCGGGGTGGAGCAGCTCGGTAGCTCGCTGGGCTCATAACCCAGAGGTCGCAGGTTCAAATCCTGTCCCCGCTACCACCGAAGAACCGGTGTCCTGGAATCCAGGGCACCGGTTCTTTTTTGTTTCCGTATTCAGTTCCGTGGCCGGCGACGGAGCGCCGGGTGGGGCGCAGGCCGGTGGATCATGTCTCCGTGACGTCCATCTCGATCAGGACGCGGCGCAGCAACTTGCCCGTCGCGTTGCGGGGTAGTTCCTCGATGAAGATGATCTCGCGGGGCACCTTGTACCGCGCCAGGTTCGACTTGACGTGAGTCTTCATTTCCTCGGCGTCCTTCGCGGACCCGGGGGCGGGCACGACGAAAGCCCTGAGTCGATGGCCGAACTCGGAGTCCTCGACACCGATCACGGCGGCCTCGAGCACGTCCTCGCGGTCCGCGAGCAGGTTCTCGACCTCGAGCGGGTAGACGTTCTCGCCGCCGGAGACGATCATGTCGTCGTCGCGGCCGTCCACGAAGAGCAGGCCGTTGCGGTCGAAGTGCCCGACGTCGCCGGTCGACAGCAGGCCGTTGATGCGCTCCTTGTCGCGACCGTCGGTGTATCCGGAGAAGCTGAGACCGCTGGCGACGAAGATGCGTCCGACGGTCTCGGGTTCGGTGATCCGCCGACCCGACTCGTCGTACAGCTCCACGTGGCACGTGACGGGTGCCCGTCCCGCGGTACCCGGCGCCAGTTCGAGGTCGGCGGGTGTCGCGACGGTGGCGACGGCGACCTCGGTGGAGCCGTACAGGTTGTGGAGCACCGTGCCGAACGCGGCGGTGGTGCGCTTGCAGAGGTCGGGGGAGAGCGCGGACCCGGCCGCGAAGATGATCTTCAGGCTCGACGTGTCGTACTTCGCCAAGGTCTCCGGTCCGAGATCGATGATGCGCTGCAGCATGGTGGGAACGACGACCAGCGTGTCGCACCGGTGCTTCTCGACCAGGCGAATCGTGTTCTCCGGATCGAACTTCCGATGCATCACCACGGTCTGGCCCAGCGCCAGCGCGAGTGCGAACTGGGAGACTCCCGTCCCGTGGAAGGCGGGGGCCGCCATCATCATCGTCTGGCCGCGCCGCAGCGGAACCCGGTCGAGGAACTGTGCCGACGCGAGCGGCGACGTGTGTCCGCGGGGAGCGCCCTTCGGTGTGCCGGTGGTGCCACTGGTGAGGAGGACGAATCCACCGAGCGCGGACGGTGCGGGCAGCGAAGCGCGGTCTCGGCCCTCCATCGCGTCGTCGAGCGTGCGGACCCGGGACGTCGAATTTTCCTCCGCCCACGAACGATAGACGATCACCTCGTCCGGGAGGGCCTCGGCGACCTGGTGGAATTCGTCGTCGTACACGAACGCCTGCACCTGCTCGCGGGCGGCGACGTCGACGAGTTGCGGCCGGGCGAAACCGGTGTTCATCAGCACCAGCTTGGTGCCGTTCTTGGCGGCGGCGAGCATCGTGAGCACCAGGCCACGATGATTGCGGCACATGCATCCCATGACGGAGCCCGCAGTGATGCCGTCGGTCTGCCACGCACGCACCAGGGCGTTGGACTGTTCCTCGATGTCGGCGTAGGTGAGGGCGCCGCGCTCGTCGATGATGGCCACCGCATCCAGGCCCGCCTCGGCGTTCGCGTGGACGGGTCCTGCGAACGGGCCGTACTTCCGCACCGCCAGAATCGATCGGACACCCTGGTCGACGCGGGGAAACGGAACGAGGCCTGCGCGGTTCATCACCCGCACAGCTCCCACGGCGTCCGTCAGCTTGGTGAGAACGTGCTGCACTGACATGTCGAACCCTTCGGATAGGCGGGACCGTGTCACCAGTCAGGGTAGAGGACAGCGGCACCGGTGCCGGTCGTAACCGAAAGTCACCGGAATGCCTCGCCCGGGTCCAGTTCGACGGCCCTCAGGCCGTCCGCGTCCGCGCGACGGACGAACTCGCGACCGGGGCCGTGGAACCGGCGAGGCCGGACCGCGTCCATTCCGATCGGCCACAGCGTGCCGAAGTGGATCGGGATCGACACCACGGCGGCCACGGACCTCGCCGCGGCGGCGGCCGATTCCGGATCCATGTGTCCCGGTCCGAGATTCGGCCCCCACCCTCCGACCGGCAGCAGCGCGACGTCGCAGCGCGGAACCCACTCCGCCATCGCGGGATCGAGGGCGGTGTCACCGGCGAAATACGTGGACGCCGCGCCGTCGACGACGTACCCCAGCGCCTGCGCCCGCTGTGGGCCACGGCGCCACCGTCTGCCGTCGTGCACGGCCGGCACCGCGCGCACCGTCACCGAACCGAGTCGCACGTCCTGCCCGGGCGACATCTCGATCAGCCGGTCGCCGAACACCCGCAGTCCCGCAAACGCGTCCACCGCGCCGCGGGGAACGACGATCGGAATGTCGTTCCCGATCAGGGCGAGCGAGGGCAGGTGGGTGTGGTCGGCGTGCAGATGGGACAGCAGCACGGCGTCCGGCCGCACCGGGTCGGCCATCGGGTCTGGGCCGCGGCGACGCCGCAGGTGCGCCACCCGTGCCGTCAGCACCGGGTCCGTCAGGATCGTCGTCCCGCTGTCCGTGATCTCGACCGTCGCATGCCCCCGCCACCGGATGAGCACCCCTGCGTTCTCGGTCATGGCGGTCCCGTTCGCTCGTCGCGGTGACGCTGCTGCGATGAGTTCCGCCGCGCCACTCCCTGTCAGACCTTACGATCCCCCAAAAGGGAGGTCTGCGATGCGCTCTCTGGGCTCGGCGGCCAGGACGGTCACCGAATTTCTCGTGCTGTGGCTCGTCTCCGCCGTCGCACTGGTCCTGACCGACCTGATCCTGCCGGGGGTCCGGCTGCGTCCGACACCTGCGGGCGGCCCCTTCGGCACCATCCCGGCAGCATTGTTCCTCGCCCTCGTGTACGGACTGCTGTCGGTCACCCTGTGGCCGTTGCTCGTGCGCGCGATGCTGTGGGTCGGTCCGGCGCTGCTGTTCCTGGGCGTGTTCGCCGGGAACTGGCTGATCATGGTGCTCGCCGTGCGGGTCGTACCGGTCGCCACCACGGAACGGGTCGCCGACGTGCTGGTGCTGGCCCTGGTGATGTCCGTCGTCGGTTCCGGTGTCGCCGGAGCCATCGCGGCCAGGCGCGACGACACGTACCGTTTGATGCTGGTGCGCCGCAACCGGTCCCGGCTACGACGTCGCGGCGGTGCGGACGCGGCGGCGGGGGAACCCGGACTGCTCTGCATCCAGATCGACGGCCTCGGCCACGCGGTGCTGCAACGCGCGATCCGCGACGGCGTCACGCCGCACCTCGCCGGGCTCGTGCACCGGGGCTCCCACGTCCTGACGTCCTGGCACACGGACTGGAGCAGTCAGACCGGTGCGAGCCAGCTCGGGATCCTGCACGGTGACAACCACAACGTGCCCGCGTTCCGGTGGTACGACAAGCCCCGCGGCACCGTCGCCGTCTTCAGCAATCCCGCCGACAACGCCGCCCGCGAACTCGAGCGCGCGCACCGGCCCGGTCTCCTCACCGGGGGCGCCAGCCGCGGCAACCTGGTCACCGGCGGCGCCGACGACAACGTCCTCGTGGTCAGCCGTATGCGAGGCGCCCGGATGGGGGGCAGGGCAACCGGATACGCCGACTACTTCGTCGACCCGGCGAGCGCCGTGCGCACCGCGGTTCGGCTCGTCGCCGAGGTGCTGCGGGAGAACGTGCAGGCGTACCGGCAACGCCGCGCCGACGTCACCCCGCGCGTCCGGCGGGGTGGGCTGTATCCGCTGGTCCGTGCGTTCACGACGGTCGTCGAGACGGACGTCGTCGTCGCCGCGGTCGTCGGTGATCTCATCGCGGGCCGCAGCCCCGTGTACGTCGACCTGGTCGGGTACGACGAGGTCGCCCACCATTCCGGTGTCGAACGCCCCGAGACGCGTAAGGTCCTGCGCACACTCGACGACGAGATCGGGATGATCGCCGCCGTCGCCGCCCAGGCGGGCAGGCCCTACCGCATCGTCGTGCTGTCGGATCACGGGCAGAGTCAGGGTTCCACGTTCCGCGACCGCTACGGCAAGGGCCTCGAGGACGTCGTGCTCGACGCCTGCCACGCCCCGGGTCGCCGTGAGGGCGACTCCGTCACGCTCGGCAGCCGAGGGCGCGGCGCCGAGGGCCTCGGCTATGCCGAGGCCAGCCTCCGGTCGGAAGCGACTCCCGACGTCGTCACCCCGGGCGAGAATCCGGTGGTACTCGCGTCGGGCAATCTCGGGCTGGTCAGCTTCCCGCAGGTGCCGGGCCGCGCCACCCGCGAATGGATCGACGCCCGTTACCCGGACCTGATTCCGGCGCTCGTCACACATCCCGGTATCGGGTTCGTGCTCGTGGCCCGCGACGACGACGGCTCGGTCGTGCTCGGATCTGCCGGCAGCGCCGACGTCGCCACCGGTGAGGTCGACGGCGTCGATCCGCTCGCCGATTTCGGGCCCGGCGCCCTCGACCGGGTCCGCCGCACGGACACGTTCGACAACGTCGCCGACCTGATGGTGGGCGGGCGGTACTGGCCGGACACCCTGGAGGTCGCCGCGTTCGAAGACCAGGTCGGATCGCACGGCGGGCTCGGTGGACCCCAGAACACGCCGTTCCTGCTGTATCCCGCGGACCTGCCCGCGCCACCGAACCCTCTGCAGGGCGCCGAAGCGGTGCACGAGGTTCTCGTCCGGTGGCGCGATCTCGCGTGAATCCCGTTCCCGGACGGCATGAGCCGTGCGCGGGTGCTACTTCAGCTCTGCCGACGACTTCCCGAGTAGACGGCGGGCCACGATCAGCTGCTGGATCTGCTGCGTGCCCTCGAAGATGTCGAGGATCTTCGAGTCGCGTGCCCATTTCTCGAGCAGCGGTCGCTCCGAGTATCCCCATGTGCCTGCGAGTTCGACGGCCTTGAGGGAGATGGCGGTTCCGGTGCGGCCGGCCTTCGCCTTCGACATCGACGCCTCGAGTGAGTTCGGCTTCTTGTTGTCCGCCATCCACGTTGCCCGCAGGGCGAGCAGGTAGGCGGCTTCCCAGTCGGCCTCGAGTTGCAGGAACTCGGCGGCGGCCGCGTGCTGGTTGTATGCGGGGGTGTCGTACGAGATCTCCACACCGGCGTCGGAGAGGATGCTGCGCAGTTCCTCGAGCGCGGCGCGGCCCAGGCCGACGGCCATGCCGGCGACGATCGGGCGGGTGTTGTCGAACGTCTGCATGACGCCGGCAAAGCCCTTCTCGACGTTGACCTCCGGCGTGCCGAGCAGGTTGTCCTTCGGGATCCGGCAGTCCTGCAGCAGCAGCACTGCGGTGTCCGACGCCTTGACGCCCAGCTTGTGCTCGAGGCGGGCGACGCTCAGGCCCGGGGCGTCGCGCGGGACGACGAACGACTTGATCGCGGCGCGGCCCTTGGTCTTGTCGACGGTGGCCCACACGACGATGTGGGTGGACCGCTCGCCGGCGGTGACGAAGATCTTCTCACCGTTGAGGACGTATTCGTCGCCGTCGAGGACCGCGGTGGTGGTGACGGCGGCGGAGTCGGAACCGAAACCGGGTTCGGTGATCGCCATCGACGCCCACACCTTGCCGAAACGCTCGAGCTGCTCGTCGGTGGCGACCGCCGCGATCGCCGAGTTGCCGAGACCCTGGTACGGGATCGCCAGTGTGAGGCCCACGTCGCCCCAGCAGGTTTCGATGACATTCATCAGCGAGGACATGTTGCCGCCGTTGACGTTCCCGATGACCTTCGGTTCGTCGCCGCGTCCGAGGGCGGCTCCCGCCGCCCCCTTACCGGAGTCGTTGAGGCCCTCCACCATGGCGGCCATGGTGTCGAGTTCCTTGGGGTAGGCGTGCTCCACGAGATCGTACTTGCGGGAGATCGGCCGGAAGATTTCTGCCGCAACCTGGTGCGCCTGGTTCGCGGAGGCTTTGAGCTTCTTGGGAAGTTCGAGGTTGATCATGACTGTTTCCTTAGTTCGAATCCGGCCGCTCAGATCAGGACGATGCCCTCGGCGACGCCGATGGCGCGCAGATCGCGGTACCAGCGCTCCACGGGATGTTCCTTGGTGTAACCGTGGCCACCGAGCAGCTGGACGCCGTCGAGACCGATCTGCATGCCCTTCTCGGACGCCAGCTTTCGGGCGAGGGCCGATTCGCGGGCGAACGAGAGCCCCTGCTCGGCGCGGGAGGCGCCGCGCAACGTGACCAGGCGCAGGCCGTCGAGTTCGATGCCGATGTTCGCAACCATGAACGCGACCGCCTGACGGTTGCTGATCGGCTCACCGAACGCGACCCGCTCGTTGACGTAGGGGATCACGTAGTCGAGAACGGCCTGCCCGGTGCCGACCGCGAGCGACGCCCAGCCGAGGCGGGCCAGCCGGATGGCGTCGGCGTATTCGGCCTTCCGCGCGTCGGCGTCGGCGGCGCCGAGCAGACCCGACTCGGGCACGGCGACATCGGTGAGGTTGAGCCGGCCGAGCCCCGCGGCGCGCAGGCCCATGCTCGGGTCCGACTCCACGACGAGTCCCTTGGTGTCGGCCTCGACGATGAAGAAGGAGGGCTTGCCGTCGAGTTCGGCCGCCACGATGAACAGTTCCGACGAGGCCGCGGCGGGAACGAGGCTCTTGACGCCGTTGAGCCTGTAGCCGCTGGGGGAGCGGACTGCCTTGGTCTGCAACGCGAATGGATCGAACAGTGCGCGGGGCTCGTTGACGACCACGGCCGCGTTCGGAACCTGCTCGCCCGTGAACGAGGGTAGGTAGGTCTTCTGCTGGGAGTCGGTGCCCCACTGGGTGAGGGCGACCGCGACGCCACTCGGCGCGAGAATCGGCAGCGCGAGCCCCATGTCGCCGTGGGCGAGAGCCTCGGCGACGAGGGAGTTGGTGACGGCCCCGCGCTCGCTGGCGGCCCCGTCGAGTTCCTCGGGAACGTTGATCAGGGTGATGCCGAGTTCGGCGGCGCGCTTCACGAGATCCGCCGGTGCGGCGGCGGCAGCGTCGGCATCGTGGCCTGCGGGCCGCAGGATCTCGGCGGCGAACTCGCGCACGGTCTCGACGATCATCTGCTGCTCGTCGCTCGGGGTCAGGTCGAAGTAGCCGGCCTTGGCGGTCGGGTTGTCGGGCAGGCGTTTCGGTGCGCCGCCGCCGGACACCTTCTGGAACCCGCGGGTCGCGGCGCCGAGCGTCTTGAAACCGGTCTTCGTGCCTTCGTAGGTCACCCGGTCGATCGTCTGGCGCAGGTTGTACTTCTCGGCCAGATCGGATCCGGTGATCTTGGTCAGCACGCGCATCGCGGCACCCATGGCGTCGCGCTTGACGGGATTCAGTCCGACGGCGGACGTGTCACGGGGGTTCCGCTTCGCTCTGCCGTTGGGGGCAACAGTGTCTTGCTTGCTCATGATCACCAGCTGCTTCTCGGTGTTCGGGCGTGGACACCAACTATCTTACTTAGCAGTAAGGTGGGTGTCTACTATCGAGTAAGTTCCGGTGCCCACGAGCTCCCCACCGCGTCGGGTTCGAGCCCGATTCTCGGGGGCGGGGGGTGCAGACAGCGGACATACGAAATCCGCCCTCCTCGGGAGCCGAGGAGGGCGGAGGCCTTGTCAGGACTGCTGCCTGTATTACTGCATCAGCGCAGTCGGGACAGCGCCTCGTCGTGCAGCAGAGTGTTGGTGGCCAGCGCACTGCCGCCGTGCGGGCCGTCGGCGCCGGCGAGATTGGTGAACCGGCCGCCGGCCTCGCGCACCAGGACGTCGAGGGGCGCGAGGTCCCACAACGACACCTCGGGCTCGGCGGCGATGTCGACGGCGCCCTCGGCGAGCAGGCAGTAGGAGAAGAAGTCACCGAATCCGCGGACCCGCCACACGTCGTCGGTGAGGGAGAGGAACTGCGCGCGGATGCCGAGTTCCTTCCATCCGGACAGGCTCGAGAACGTGAGGCTGGCCGAACCGAGACGGTCGACGGCCGAGACGGCGATCCGAGTGGGCTCGGAGCCGTCGAACGTCGACCAGGCGCCGCGACCCGATGCCGCCCACCAGCGGCGCGCGAGTGCCGGGGCGCTCACGACGCCGACGGTGGGAACGCCGTCCTCGAGCAGCGCGATCAGCGTGGCCCAGATGGGGACGCCCCGCACGAAGTTCTTGGTGCCGTCGATCGGGTCGACCACCCACTGTCGACCCGAGAACTGCGCGTCGCCGCCGAACTCCTCACCGAGGACGGCGTCGGCGGGCCGCTCGGATTCCAGCGTCGCCCGGACCGCCCGTTCCACCGCCAGGTCCGCGTCCGTGACCGGGGTGAGGTCGGGTTTGTCGTCCACCGACAGGTCGAGTGCCCCGAAGCGGGCCCTCGTGATCGCATCCGCCTCGTCGGCGATTCGGAGGGCGAGCTGCAGGTCGGCGTCGAGGTCGGTCACGGTCGCACAGATTACTCGTACCGCGCGGTCGTACCGCGCCCGCGCGGACCTCAGTCGATCTTCACTTCGGCGAGCTTGCCGGTGGCGACGTCGAAGACGAACCCGCGGAGAGAGGTGGTCGCCGTGACGAAGGGACTGGCCTGGATGCGGCGCAGCGACTGCCKGACGTCCTCGTCGAGGTCGGAGAACGCCTCGGCTGACCAGGCCGGTTTGATCCCGACCTCGTCCTGAATGGACTTCTTGAAGTCGTCGTCGGTGAACGTGAGCATCCCGCAGTCCGTGTGGTGGATGAGGATGATCTCGGTGGTGCCGAGCAGTCGCTGGCTGATCGCGAGCGAGCGGATCTCGTCGTCCGTCACCACCCCGCCTGCGTTGCGGACGACGTGCGCCTCACCCTCCTGGAGACCGAGGATCCGGTAGACGTCCAGACGTGCGTCCATGCACGCGAGGACCGCGACGTGCTTGCTCGGGGGCAGGGGCAGCGGCCCGGTGAATCCGGCGGCGTACTCCTCGTTGTTCTTCAGGTACTGGTCGGTCACGGTCATCGTCGACTCCGTCCGGGATGGCGGCACAAACAAGTGCGTACCCGTGCATGCAACAAGGCACTTCCGGGGTCCGCAAGGCTTTCGCGCCACGTGATCGGAAGGGGTGACTTCGGCCGGAACGAAGGGGTGACAGGGCACCTGTCCGCACCCGGTAACCTTGGGAACCGTGCATCCCGACGTATCCGCAGACCTGAGCGAGCTCGACACCACCCTCCGCACCGTCGAATCGGTGCTGGACGTGGAGGAGTTGCGCCGCCGTATCGACGAGCTCGAACACCAGGCTGCCGATCCGGAGCTGTGGAACGACCAGGAGCACGCCCAGCAGGTCACCAGCCAGCTGTCGCACTCCCAGGCCGAACTGCGCCGCGTCGAGGAACTGCGCTCGCGGCTCGACGACATGCCGGTGCTCTACGAACTCGCCGAGGACGAGGGCGCGGAGGCCATCGCGGACGCCGACGCCGAGCGGCACAGCCTGCGCGAGGACATCGCGGCGATGGAAGTCAAGACGATGCTCTCGGGCGAATACGACGAGCGTGACGCGCTGGTCAACATCCGCTCCGGCGCCGGTGGCGTCGACGCCGCCGACTGGGCCGAGATGCTGATGCGCATGTACATCCGCTGGGCCGAGAAACACGGTTACGGCGTCGAGGTCTACGACACGTCCTACGCGGAAGAGGCCGGCATCAAGAGCGCGACGTTCGCGGTCAAGGCGCCGTACAGCTACGGAACCCTCTCCGTCGAGATGGGCACGCACCGGCTGGTCCGGATCAGCCCGTTCGACAACCAGGGCCGCCGCCAGACGTCGTTCGCCGAGGTTGAGGTCCTGCCCGTGGTCGAGACCACCGACCACATCGACGTCAACGAGAACGACGTCCGCGTCGACGTGTACCGCTCCTCGGGCCCCGGCGGGCAGTCGGTCAACACCACCGACTCCGCGGTCCGGTTGACGCACATCCCGACCGGCATCGTCGTGACGTGTCAGAACGAGAAGTCGCAGCTGCAGAACAAGGTGTCGGCGATGCGCGTCCTCCAGGCCAAGCTGCTCGAGGTCAAGCGCAAGGAGGAGCGCGCCGAAATGGACGCGCTCAAGGGCGACGGCGGCAGTTCCTGGGGCAACCAGATGCGGTCGTACGTGCTGCACCCGTACCAGATGGTCAAGGATCTGCGCACCGAGTACGAGGTCAACAACCCGTCGGCGGTGCTCGACGGTGACATCGACGGCTTCCTCGAATCCGGCATCCGGTGGCGGATGCGCGAGAGTCAGGCGTCCTGATCTCCATGGAACCGGCGGCGGCAGTGTTCGCTCCCACCCAGAACCTCCTCGACTGGCTCTCGTCGACGGGGCTGGCGGTGTCCCTCACCGTCCTCGGAGCGATCCTGATGGCGCGGTTCGTCAGTTGGGGCGGCGGCAAGGTGACCGACCGGATCGACAGCAACTACATGCAGGGCGACGCCCTCGTGCGGTCCGAGGCGACCAAGCACCGCCACTCGGTGGCGCAGGTGATCACCTGGGTGATCATCACCATCATCTACGTGATCGCGACGATGAAGGTCCTCGACCAGCTGAGCCTGCCGATCGGCAGCCTGGTGGCCCCGGCCACCGTGCTCGGTGCGGCGCTCGGTTTCGGCGCGCAGCGCGTCGTGCAGGACATCCTCGCCGGCTTCTTCATCATCACCGAACGCCAGTACGGATTCGGTGACACCGTGCAGCTCGCGGTGACGGGGTCGTCGGAGGACGCCGAGGGCGTGATCGAGGACGTCACCCTCCGGGTCACCCGGATGCGGAACTCGGACGGTGAGGTCATCACCGTGCCCAACGGCCAGATCGTGAAGGCGATCAACCTGTCCAAGGACTGGGCGCGCGCCGTGATCGACGTTCCCGTTCCGGCCACGTCGGACATCAACCGCGTCAACGAGGTGCTCCACCAGGTCGGCGTCGAGGCCTTCGCGGATCGCGGACTGAAGAAACTACTGCTCGACGAGCCGACGGTGATGGGAGTGGAGAGTCTGACGGTCGACGAGGTCAGCGTCCGCGTCGTGGCGCGGACCCTCCCGGGTAAGCAGTTCCAGGTCGGTCGCGCACTGCGCGTGCGCATCGCCACCGCGATGCGACGGCAGGGGATCACCGTCGAACCGGACCTTCAGACGGTCCGGGCAGCGGAGGGCGAGGGATRACCGACGAACCCCGGCGCGGACTGGACCGGATTCTGCACTCCTCGTTCCTTCCCGCCAAGATCCTCGGCGGCCGGGTGCGGACGTCGACGCTGGTGCTGTGCATCCTGTGGGTGGTGCTGTACACGCTGTACACGTACCTCAATCCCGCCGAAGAGGTGGTTCAGGGACCGGTCGCTCCGGCTGTCGTCCCCACCCGGGAGGCGCCGATCCAGGAGACCACGCCGCCGACGTCGGAGTTCGAGACGACGATCGAGTCGACGACGGAGACCGCCACGACCACCGAGTCGACACCCGAGCCGACGCCGGAGCAGACGGCGCCCACCGGGACCAGTCAGGTGACGTCGACGCCGACGCTGCCGTTCGGGATTCCCAATCCGTTCCCGCCTCTGCAGACCACCACGCCGCCGACCACGTCTTCCGTCCCGACGACGTCGGCGACACCGCAGACGGGGCGATGACGCGCGCGTCGCTCCATTTGGTCACTGTTCGATAACGTCTAGACTGGCTCCTCGTGATCAGCGTCGAGAATGTGTCGAAGTCGTACAAGACCTCCACGAGGCCCGCCCTGGACAAGGTGAGCGTCGAGGTGGACAAGGGCGAGTTCGTCTTCCTGATCGGCCCGTCGGGCTCGGGAAAGTCGACGTTCATGCGCCTGCTCCTCAAGGAGGAGTCGCCGACGTCGGGTGACATTCACATCGCGGATTTCCACGTCAACAAGCTGTCCGCCCGGCGTGTGCCGAAGCTGCGGCAGAGCATGGGCGTCGTCTTCCAGGACTTCCGGCTCCTGCAGAAGAAGACCGTGTCCGAGAACGTCGCGTTCGCGCTCGAGGTGATCGGGAAGCCGCGCGCGATGATCTCCCGGACCGTCCCCGAGGTGCTCGAGATGGTGGGGCTGTCCGGGAAGGCCGACCGGCTCCCCACCGAACTGTCCGGTGGTGAGCAGCAGCGCGTCGCCATCGCGCGGGCGTTCGTGAACCGGCCGCTGGTGCTGCTGTGCGACGAGCCCACCGGCAACCTCGACCCGGAGACCAGCCAGGACATCATGCTGCTGCTCGAACGGATCAACCGCACCGGAACGACGGTGGTGATGGCGACCCACGACCACCACATCGTCGACTCGATGCGTCGTCGCGTGGTGGAACTGGACCTCGGCAGAGTGGTGCGCGACGAGGCTCGGGGTGTGTACGGCGTGGGGCGTTAGCCGCCCTCCCTGCACTCCAAGCTTCAGTACTGTCCCCAAGTCTCCTACGAAGGACTCTGATTCCCCGATGCGTGCCAGTTTCATTTTCAGTGAGGTCCTGACCGGACTCCGCCGCAACGTCACCATGACCATCGCGATGATCCTCACCACCGCGATCTCCCTCGGCCTGTTCGGGAGCGGGTTGCTGGTGGTGCAGATGGCCGGCAAGACCCAGCAGATCTTCCTGGACCGCGTCGAGGTACAGATCTTCCTCACCGACGACATCTCCACGTCGGACCCGGGCTGCGAGGGGGAGATCTGCAAGTCGCTGCGCACGGAACTGGAGGACACGCCGTCGGTGGTGTCGGTGGAGTACCTCAACCGGGACGACGCGGTGAAGGACGCGACCGAGCGGGTGTTCAAGGATCAGCCCGAACTCGCCGCGCTCGTCAGCCCCGACAGCTTCCCCGCCTCGTTCAAGGTCAAGCTCAGCGACCCGGAGCGGTTCGGTGTCATCAACGAGAACTTCGGTACCCGCCCGGGCGTCGAGAGCGTCCTCAACCAGCGCGAACTGGTCGAGCGGCTCTTCAGCGTCCTCAACGGGGTGCGCAACGCCGCGTTCGCGATCGCGATCGTGCAGGCCGTGGCGGCAATTCTCCTGATCGCGAACATGGTTCAGATCGCGGCCTTCACCCGTCGCACCGAGGTCGGCATCATGCGGTTGGTCGGTGCCACCCGCTGGTACACACAGTTGCCGTTCCTACTCGAGGCGGTGGTCGCCGCGCTGGTCGGCGCCGTCCTGGCCATCGTCGGCCTGTTCACCGCGAAGAACATGTTCATCGACGACGTGCTCGCGGACGTGTACGAGGCCAACATCGTGGCCCGGATCTCCAACAGCGACGTGCTGTTCGTGTCGCCGGTGCTGGTGCTGGTGGGCGTCGGAATGGCGGCGGTCACCGCATACGTGACCCTGCGCTTGTACGTCCGCGAATAATCGGTTTGCCCCTTCTCCTATGCTGGAGGGTACGAACTGTTCACCTCGGACATCGCGGACTGAAAGGCCCGGAACGTGAAGGAAAAGGGCCGCAAGGTCATTGCGACCAACCGCAAGGCGCGTCACAACTACACCATTCTCGACGTCTACGAGGCGGGGATCGCCCTCGTCGGTACCGAGGTGAAGAGTCTGCGCGAGGGCAAGGCGTCGCTGGTCGACGCGTTCGCCACAGTCGACGACGGGGAGGTGTGGCTGCGCTCCCTGCACATCCCCGAGTACACGCAGGGCACGTGGACCAACCACTCGCCGCGCCGCACCCGGAAGCTGCTGCTGCACAAGCGGGAGATCGAGCACCTCGTCGGCAAGACCCGCGAGGGCAACCAGACTCTGGTTCCCCTGTCGATGTACTTCTCCGACGGCAAGGTCAAGGTGGAGCTCGCGCTCGCCAAGGGCAAGCAGGACTACGACAAGCGCCAGGACCTGGCCAGGCGGACCGCCGAGCGTGAGGTGACCCGCGAACTCGGACGCCGAGTCAAGGGCATGCGCTGACGTCCATCCTGCTCGCGCTCGTGGCCGCGATCGGCTACGGCGTGAGCGATTTCGTCGGCGGAGTCGCGTCCCGCAGGGTGGCGGCGCTGCGCGTCGTCATCGTGTCGTACCCGCTGTCCCTGCTGATCGTGCTCCTGATCGCCCCGTTCGCCGGCGGCACCCTCACCTCGTCCTCCCTCGTGTGGGGCGCGGTGGCGGGAGTGGCAGGCGGCGTGGCGGTCTGGTGGTTCTATCTCGCGTTGGCATCGGGACCGATGTCGGTGGTGTCGCCGCTGACGGCCGTGCTGGTCGCCGGTATTCCGGTGTTGATCGGGCTCGCGTTCGGCGAGCGGCCCGGGCCCGTCGCGTACATCGGGATCGCGGTGGCCCTCGTCGCCGTCGTCCTCGTCAGCCGGGAATCGCCCGACGAGACCGCGGGCGAGGTGGCAGGCGGCAGGGTGCTGCGCTTCACCCGCACAGTGGCGCTGCTCACCGTCGGATCCGGCATCGCGTTCGCGCTGTCCTTCGTCTCGCTGCACCAGATCGGCGAGGAGGGCGGAATGTGGGCGCTCGCCGTGTCCCGCGCCGCGGCGACCGCGGTGGTGTGGCTCGTCGCCCTGGCCGCCGGCCACTTCGTGCCACCCCACGGCGAACCCCTCAAACTCGCCGTGTACGTGAGTTTCCTCGACGTCCTGGCCAACGCGGCGATGATGTACGCGTTCCAGGGTGGCCTGCTGTCGCTCGTCAGCGTGATCGGGTCGCTGTACCCCGCGGCCACCGTGCTGCTGGCGATGGTGATGCTCGGTGAACGGGTGAGCAGAATGCAGCAGGCGGGGATGCTCCTCGCCCTCGCGGCCGTCGGAATGATCGCCGTGGCCAGCTGAAACACGCCCGTCGACACTCCCAGAGGAAACCGGGATGAAACCGGGCGGGGTTCGCGTTACACTAGGTGGCCCCGCGAGACTCGTGGGGCACGTACGGGGCTGAACGGTTTCGACTGCGTACGTTGAGGTAGGGGAAGCGTGTCGGTGCAGGCAAGAGACCACCGTAAGCGTCGCTGCAAACATATAAGCGCCGATTCCAATCAGCGCGACTACGCACTCGCTGCCTAAGTAGCGACTGCGTGTCTGTCAGTCCGGGTTCGCCCTCGGTCCGGGTACTGGCATCAGCTAGAGGGCTTTACCGTTCGACTCGGTCGCGGAGTCGAATGGGACAACCAACAGCGACTGGGATCGTCATCCTGGCTTGTTTGCGAGACTGGGAGATCCAAGTAGAGACATAGCAAACTGCACACGGAGAAGCCCTAGCTTTGCTGCGGAGGACCCGGGTTCAATTCCCGGCAGCTCCACCAAGGTCCGGGCCGGACACCACCAGGTGTCCGGCCCGGACCTTTTTGTGCGCACCGGAGTTCGACCATCCTGGCGGGCCGCCGTGACACGATGTGTGCCGTGTCCCTGACGAAACCGGTGGCCGTGGTCGCCCTGGGCGGTGCGCTCGGTGCGTCCGCGAGATTCCTCCTGTCCGAGCTGTGGCCGGGCATCTGGACCGTCCTGCTGATCAACGTGATCGGGTCGCTGCTGCTCGGCTACCTCGCCGAGACGGTGGGACCGGACCGGTTGTGGCGGCTGTTCCTGGGAGTCGGCGTCCTCGGCGGTTTCACCACGTTCTCGACCTTCGCCGTCGACGCGGTGCGGGAGGACGTGGTGACCGCGAGCCTCTACGTCGTGGCCACCCTGATCCCCGCCCTGCTCGCGGCGCGGCTGGGGATGCTCGTCGGTCACCGCCACCGGCTGGGGCGGAAGGCGGCGACATGATCGTCCTCCTCGTCGCGGTCGGCGGCGCGCTCGGTGCGACGACGCGGTACCTCGCCGGCCGGTACGTCGACTCGTACCGCAGTTTCCCGGTCGCCACCTTCCTCGTGAACGTCGCCGGGTGCCTGATCCTCGGACTGCTGTCGGGGGCGTCGATGTCCGCGCAGGCGTTCGCGTTGCTGGGCACGGGCTTCTGCGGGGGACTGACCACGTACTCGACGTTCGCGGTGGAATCGGTGGGACTGCTGCGGATCCGGCTGGCGCTCACGTCCGTCGTCTACACGATCGCGAGTGTGACGGCCGGTCTGGCCGTCGCCTGGCTGGGATTCCGATTGACGTCTTGAGGGCAGACTCCGGCGCGAGGGTGCAGGATGGGTTGGAGCCGAGTTCGATCCCGAAACGTTTCCAGGAGGTCTCGTGGCGCACGACAGGGCGGGTCAGGTGGCACTGCCGGAGGATCTCGTAGACATCGCGCACCTGGTGACCGCGTACTACAGCGGCGTGCCCGACCCCGAGAACCCTGTGCAGCAGGTGCTGTTCGGGACGTCCGGCCACCGGGGGTCGAGCCTGGACACCGCGTTCAACGAGGCGCACATCCTCGCCACCACTCAGGCCATCGTCGAGTACCGGGCGTCCCAGGGCATCGACGGACCTCTGTTTCTCGGGCGCGACACCCACGCCCTGTCCGAGCCGGCGTGGACGTCGGCGCTCGAGGTGCTGGCCGCGAACGACGTGACGGTGCTGATCGATTCGCGGGACCGCTACACGCCGACTCCCGCGGTCAGCCACGCGATTCTCCGCTACAACCGCAGCGGCCCGGAGTCGAAGGCCGACGGCATCGTCGTGACGCCGTCGCACAACCCGCCCCGCGACGGCGGCTTCAAATACAACCCGCCGCACRGTGGCCCCGCCGGCTCCGAGGCGACGACGATCATCGCCGACCGGGCGAACGAGCTACTTCGGCGGGACCTCTCGGGCGTGCGGCGGATCCCGGCGGCCCGGGCGATCGCGCGGGCCGAGCGGTACGACTT